>JBBSUA010000123.1:0-6066 GCA_038235315.1 Pseudomonadales bacterium
ATTTGCGGCAGGATAATAGTAGGCATTATCACAGTGGAACATAGCACGATCGACGATAGCATCGGATAAATCAGGCGAGTAACCACAGAGGCCTGATAATTGCATATCGACACCTAAGATTTGTCCTGATTCATCAACACCCACATCATAGCGATTGGCAAATTCATGACGCTTACCGGTCACTACCATGTCATCTTGGCGATCTAAACGCATACTTACGGGAACATTATGACGTTTGGCAACGACACCACATAGACACGCCCATGCAGCGGCTTGGGTCTCTTTACCACCGAAGCCGCCACCCATTCTACGCACTACAGTAGTAACGGCATGAAAAGGCAAATCGACTACTTCGGCGACCAGTTGCTGCACCTCACTAGGATGCTGCGATGAGGTATATACCTCTAACCCGCCATCATCACAAGGGACAACGTAAGATACTTGACCTTCAAGGTAAAAATGCTCTTGACCGAGCATGTGGATATGACCTGCAATCCGAGTGGTTGCCTGCTCAAGCGCAGTCTCAGTATCGCCGCGCTGCATAAAATGGCTCGGACGTACAAACTGCTCTTGCTCAAGCGCTTGATCAATAGTTAAAATTGCTGGTAGTGGTTCGTACTCTACAACAGCTTTTAGCGTGGCCTTTTTGGCAGCACGATGACTCGTGGCTACGACTGCAAATAGCGTCTGACCGACGTATTCTGTAATCTCATCAACCATGAGTGGATCACCGTCGAACACAGGACCGATATCAGTCTTGGCTGTTAGATCTTTAAAGGTGATAACATCCAATACCCCATCGGCTGCTCTTACTGCCGCTAGATCCATGCTCAATACGCGTGCATGAGCATGAGCGCTTTTGCCGATAGCCAGATGCAAAGTGTCTTGAGGTTTTAGCATGTCATCTACATAAGTAGCGGTACCCATAACGTGGCTAATAGCGCTGTCATGCTTGGCTCCCGTACCGATTTTATTCTTAGGTGGCCGTACACGGCGGATACTGTAGCTGTCAAAAAGTGAAGAATGGTGGCTCATAATAGTTCTCTTTATATCGATGCTTTCATTATGCCAATGCTTTAATATCTCTAGCGAAAGGCAGTGACGTTGGCTTAAAAGGTGGGCTCAATAATTCTGGTCAAAAACAGCCTTTATGTGCCTCTTATACGCGCTCAGTTTGAGTGCTGTTAACCAACTGCTTACCACATTTAATCAATAACCGCTGTACCACATGCATACGATACTCGCGACTGGCTCTGACATCGGTCATAGGTGAGACATCCATTGAGAGCATTTGTGCGGCTTTTTCAAAACTAGCAACGTCGATAGATTGTCCAATAAGTGCTTGCTGACATTTTGCCGCTAATAAGGGTATCGCTGCCATACCACCTAGACCTATTTTTGCATCCTCGATAGTCATACCATCGGCTGATAGATCGATTCGCGCGGCAATCAGACAAGCTGAGATATCATCTTCATAACGCTTACTAATCTTGTGAATATATAAGTGCTGATGATCTTGCATAAGCGGAATATGAATAGCGACCACATAACTACCTGCACGCAGCTTAGTCTTTTTATAATCTAAGAAAAACTCTGACAAAGGTATTGTTTCGTCAATATAAGGCTTGTCATTATTGACAACATCACAATGACGAAGATGAACCTGAGCATCTAGTGCTAGTAAAATTGGCGGTAGATCGCCAATGGGCGAGGCATTAGCGACATTACCGCCGATAGTACCCATATTACGAATTTGCGGGGAAGCAATGCGTTCAAATAAATTCGCAAATTCAGGAAAATACTGCTCAAGCACAGGTAGCATTTGCTTATAGCTCATGCCAGCGCCAAATACTAATGATTGTACTGCGGTTTTATTGTCGTCTGACTGCTTATCAGTGAGCTTATGAGCATCAATGAGCGACCAAGATTTTAGCTCTTCAATAGCAGATAACTGAACAATCACATCATGATCGACCAAGTGCTGAGTCACACTTAACCCTAAGTCCGTACCACCCGCCCAAATAGTCGCTGTTGGATGCGTTGCTAGTACTTGATTAAGCGCATCAATCGACTGCGGAATGAACAATTGGCGTCCATCTTTGGTGAGTGAAGGCTCAATAATTTTGGGGTTAGATGACGAAGATTTTTTGCGACTTGCCATCACATTCGTGGCTAGATTTATGGTTAACTCTTTGGCCATTGTCTGATCAGCATCTCGTTGCTGACCAATACCGCCCATTGCCAAACCTGCCTCGATAATAGGTCGATAGCCCGTACAGCGGCATAGATTTCCTGATATGGAAGCGACAATCTCGTCGTAGTTCAGATCACTAGTAGCTATGCCTTGCGCAGTTTGAAGACGATGATTTTCATAAACACTAGCTAGCGACATCACAAAGCCAGGCGTACAAAAGCCGCACTGTGAGCCATGACATTCGACCATCGCTTGCTGTGCTGGATGTAAAAGGGCTCGCTCTGGATGATGATCAGGATTGTCCGCTAGATAAGCAGCCGTCATCAGATGATGACCGTCCATCAGCGACAGTAAAGTAATGCAGGAGTTCAGAGTATAAAAGGGAGCATTGTTAGCAGAGCTTTCCATAGCGTCAACAGTCAATCGTTGCGCCATAATCGTACACGCACCGCAGTCCCCACTACCGCACCCTTCTTTGGTATCAGTTTGTCGCTCATGCAGTCGCAGATACTCAAGTACCGTCGTGTTGGGATTAAGCTGGCTTATCTCGTGATGTTTTCCGTTTACATAAAAATTAATCATAGCAATACTCGGCTGTCCGGATTTATGGGAGACCATTAAATATAGGCTATGTTGGTTTTTATTGAAAGCTCAGTACGGAATGTTAGTTACTGATTTACGGAGGGAAGCTAGAGTGATGACTTTGGTGTCCTAGCATAACCCATAACTATCATTTCAATAAAACCCACATAATATTATTCGTACCTAGATAAGTAGATATAAATAACGATATTCAATAGGATTACTTTTTTGTTTCAAGATAGTCACTTCGACTATAATCAAAACTTTGATAGCTAAAGGCGGAGGTCGTCCACTATATAGTATGCTTGAGACTTTAGATAAGATAGTAGATATCTTTGAGATATCCATATCGATGTAGATAGATGATATTTATATCATTTCATTTTAAAGTAGTCAAATACTTTTGAATCACGTATCAAATAATTTTATGAAAGCGAACTTCCGTTTGCTTTACTGCTGTCATATATAGTTAAAATACCTTAAAAAATTTAATAATAACGCATGAAAAAACGGTCAGTACTTATTTTTCAAGAACTTTGAAATCCTTGTAGATAAATACTAACCGTCATTTTTATAATACTAAATGTTAAATGTTAGTTAATTAACAACTAGGCTATTCAGTACCCAGCTCAAGTAAAGTGGCATTACCACCGATAGCAGTCGTATTGATAGTTCTTACTCGCTCAGTGACAAAGCGATACAGATAATCCGGCGTAAGCATGTCTGACAACCCTTCCATATCAGTCACGCTAATAACTTGCGTTAAGATACCATCAGTGTTGGCAAGCTCTTGGCTAATAGTCTGCACTTCGCTAGAGCTACCTGCAACAGCTACCTGCGCGAGACGTTCAATGTGTAGTAAAGTAATCGTCTGCGAATCATTGGCGATACTAATGACATCGTCACTAATACCTGCCTCATAGAGCGCTTTGACAGCTTCTATGCACATCTCATCTTGGCTTGGACAATGCAATATCACCTCATTACCCGTTAATAAAGCGGCGATAAGCTGACCTAGTACGGCCATTGCCTTCGCTGACTCACCACCAATGACCATCGTTTTGCCACGCCCAGTCACATACAAGTCGTTGGACTCACCAGTAGCACCTGTCATACGATGGACGTCATCAAGCTTAGGAGCAAAACTCAAAAGATGATTAAACAGTCGGCGTGCTTTATTAGTATCACCAGTAAGCAATGCTAGCTTGGGAATGGCCGTCTCAAGATAAGTACCACGATTGACCGCGCCCAGTAAACGCCAAGATTCACAAACTTGGGCATGATTCTTTTTAAATTCAGTCGCCATGTTGCTACTCCTTATGCGAGGTCTGATTGCGTAGATGAAGAAATGGTGTTTTCAGTATTTATGTCTTTATTATCTGCTACGGTCTCAGCTTTAAGCTGCATAAGACGCGCAACGTAGTGAGGTCCACCAGCTTTCGGTCCCGTACCAGATAGACCAGTACCGCCAAATGGTTGCACGTTAACGACTGCACCAATTTGGTTGCGGTTAATGTAGGTGTTGCCAACGCAAACACGACGCTCAATATGCTCAGTGATATTTTCAATTCGACTATGAATACCTAAGGTTAATCCAAAACCTGTCGCATTGATGGCATCAATAAGCTTATCCAAATCACGTGCTTTGTAGCGTAACACATGTAATATTGGACCGAAGTGCTCACCACCGATCACATCGATACTTTGTACTTCGATAGCCGTTGGTAATACAAAGGTAGACTGATCTTGGCTAACGACTGAGCTGGCACTCATCGGTGTCTGCCCTAAAATAGTAGCCGTCGTCTCATTCTTCATACGCTCAATATGCGCCTCAAGACCCTTCTTGGCATCCGCATCAATCACTGGACCAACATCGGTTGAAACGTAGGTAGGATTACCTACGATCAACTCTGCCATATGACCTTGTAGCAACTCAATTAAGCCATCTGCTACTTCTTCCTGTACACATAAAATACGACAGGCTGAACAACGCTGACCTGCTGAACCAAATGCGGACAGCACGGCATCAACAACTACTTGCTCAGGCAAGGCTGTTGAATCAACAATCATGGCATTTTGACCACCCGTTTCAGCAATGAATACGGGTAGCTCACCACTCGCTTGCGCGTGGCTGTTAAGACTTTGATTAATACGCTGTGCGGTTTGCGTAGAACCCGTAAAGATAACGCCGGATAGATTATCCGCTGTTGTTAATGCTGCTCCTACTTCGCCTGCACCAGTGACGAACTGTAACGCTTCACTAGGTACACCCGCTTGATACATGAGCTGTGCACCAAAATGAGCAATCAAGCTGGTTTGCTCAGCTGGTTTCGCCACGACTGTATTGCCCGCGGCCAATGCGGCAACAATTTGACCCGTATAAATCGCTAATGGAAAATTCCATGGGCTAATACAGACAAAGGTGCCACGCGCTTTATAAACTTGACGCGTTTGCTTACCCGCTAAATCCGTAAACTCATGAACTTGCGTATCTAGACGCTCAGCTTCATCGGCGTAAAAACGGCAAAAATCAACCGCTTCTTTGATCTCATCAATACTGTCTTGAATGGTTTTGCCGGCCTCAACTTGACACAATGCCATCAGTTCAGCGTAGTTCTCTTCGAACAATTCAGCAGTTTTGCGTAAAATAGCGGCGCGCTCGGATGCTGGTACTGCTTGCCATGCTGCTTGACCAGCAACTGCTGCATCAATCGCTTGACGTGCAAGTGCAGCATTGGCGTATTGTACTTCGCCTGCGATGACTTCATGGTTCCAAGGTGCACGTATGCTGTGACTATCTAGCTTATGATGTGCCCCATCAGTCTCATATTCGCTAATTGCTTGACCATTAATAATAGATGTTGCTGACCATGTCTTAGCCATTTGGCTGTCAATTGCAGCTTTAAACGGCTGCCACTGCGACTCAACGAATATATTAGGTCCAAAGCTGGCACGACGATCACCATAGATATCTAATGGCAACGGAATATCAGGATTGTGCAAGTTTTTATTAGTGAGCAGCTTGTCATATGGATGCACGATCAACTTATCGATAGGATAAGACTTATCCAATAGCTGATGTACAAACGAGCTATTCGCACCATTTTCAAGTAAGCGGCGTACTAAGTACGGTAGCAAATCTTTATGCGCGCCAACAGGTGCGTAAATGCGTACTGGAATCTTATAAGCCTGCAAGATGTGATCATAAAGTGCATCACCCATGCCATGTAAACGCTGGAACTCAAACTCTCTATGAGTACTCATTACCATGATTGAGGCTAACGTATGCG
>JBBSUA010000124.1:0-6063 GCA_038235315.1 Pseudomonadales bacterium
ATCCTCATTTACAACTATGGCGCAAGCAGGCAAATATTTAAACCAGTAGTGTTTAAATGAGTTAATCATTGGAAAGAATGATACTGAATAGGTTATACAAGTTGGGCTGATTGATAACTAACATAAAAAATGACAAGAAACTTCAAAGCATAAAGAACATTGCTGCTATAATTTGTCGTATTATCAGTGATAAATTGTCTATATCAGTCATTACTATAAAGTGATAGGCGATAACAAAAACTATTGTAGAAACAACTGGTTACTTAATTATTTACAATAGACTCTATTTATCGATAAAGTAGAATGACAAAAAAAATAGTGCTTATTTAGATACGTTTTTAATAAAACTCATTATTGTATCTGTCTTTAACCATTACCGTTAAGCAAGCACATCTACTATAATTATATATATCATTTAGGAGAGTTGTCATGTCAAAAGGACAAACATTACAAGATCCGTTTTTAAACTCGCTACGCAAAGATCGTATTCCTGTCTCTATTTTTTTGGTCAATGGTATTAAACTCCAAGGCCAAATTGAATCATTTGATCAATATGTCGTTCTGCTCAAAAACACCGTCAGCCAGATGGTATATAAACACGCTATCTCAACAGTAGTGCCCGCTCGGAATCCTCGTGGCACTACAACAACGGCTGCGACTAGCGGTACTGCGCAGCCTCAAAGTACTACTGGCGCTGCGGGCTACCAAGGTGGTGGTGCTAGTAGCGGGTTTGAGCGCGGCAATAATACGGGTAGTGGCTTTGAAGAGCGTGGTTTTGCCTCTAATCGTAGTGGCTTCAATCGTGGTGGCTTTAGTCAAGGGCAAGATCGTGGCTTCGAACGTGGTAGTTTAGGCCAAGGTCAAGATCGCAGCTTTGAACGTGGTGGCTTCGGTCAAGATCGTGGTTTTGAAGCACCCTCAGAGGATGCTGGTTTTGAAGACAAGCCAAATGACAGCTCGGATAATGCAAACAACGATGACAATAGCTAGAGTGTACTGAATACACTGAGTTATTAAGTAAAGGCCTGCTATTATAGTGGGTCTTTTTTGTGTAGCTAATAATAGCGCCTTATATTACTATCTATTACGAGCTATATTATTAATATCGACTGTAATATAGTAAAATACATCATTTGCTAATCATTAGTATAGAGTCGAATTATGAGTAGTCCAGTTACCAATACCGCCCACGAAGAATATATAACCAATGCTATTGCTGCCATTCAAACTGAACAAGCTGCTCTCGAATTGCTGATTGAACAGATAGATGATAGATTTGCTCAAGCGTGCGATATTATATTGGCCTGCGTAGGTCGCGTGGTAGTAACCGGTATGGGTAAGTCTGGACTGATTGGTCGAAAGATAGCCGCGACTTTTGCATCGACTGGCACCCCTTCATTTTTTATGCATCCGGGAGAGGCGGGGCATGGCGATTTGGGTATGTTGGTATCAGGTGATGTGCTGTTGGCTATTTCTAACTCTGGTGAATCAGACGAGATTAAAACGTTATTGCCTGTGGTTAAGCGTTTGGGCATACCGCTCATAAGTATCAGTCGTGATAAACGTGGTATGTTGCCGCAGGCCGCTGATATCGTGCTAACATTAGGCCAATTTGAGGAAGCTTGCCCCTTAAAGCTGGCACCAACGTCGAGTACTACCGCAACGCTCGCACTCGGAGATGCCTTGGCAGTAGCGTTACTACATGCGCGTAATTTTACCTCAGAGGATTTTGCCTTATCGCATCCTGCTGGTGCACTGGGTCGTCAGTTGTTAACGCGCGTTGAGGATTTGATGCATACGCGCTCAGAGAATTTGCCGTTGGTCAATCAGCAGTCAGCATTACAGGAAGCGTTGTTTGCTATGACTAATAGCCGATTGGGCATGACTGTAGTTACCGATGACGAGCAAAAAGTTGTTGGTATCTTTACGGATGGGGATTTGCGGCGGGTGCTAGAAAAAGGAATTGATCTTACCATTCAGATGAGTGAGGTAATGACTGTCAATCCACAGCAAGTAAACAAAAGTATGCGAGCTTCAGATGCACTCAGTGTGATGAATGAGAATGCGATCAGTCAGCTATTAGTCATCGATGATAATGGACACTTAAGCGCTATTATTACCGTGCACGACTTACTGCAAGCGGGTGTAAAATAAGTATTTATCAGTATGTTTTAATGTTGATATCTTCTAATTAAAAAAGCAATAAGAGATAAATTATGCAGGACTTAATAAAAAAAGCGGGTCAGGTCAAGTTATTGGTATTAGATGTTGATGGTATATTATCTAACGGTCAGATTATCTATGATGCTAATGGGGTAGAGACAAAAGCGTTTTCAGTACAGGATGGCGTAGGAATTAAGTCGTTAGCACGTTATGGCATATTAACCGCTATTATCACTGGTCGCAGCAGCCCTATGGTGAATAAGCGTGCTGCTGAGATAGGTATTGATTACGTTGTGCAAGGTCGTGATGATAAGCTAATGGCTTTGAAGGAGCTGCTATCAACCCTTGATAAAGCACTGAATATTGGTATGGAAGATTGTGCCTATATGGGCGATGATCTGCCCGATATCAAAGCCATGCAAACAGTAGGCTTTGCGGCGACCGTTCCCAATGCGCATTCAGAAGTGATTAACCGTAGTGACATGGTGACTACACGTACAGGGGGCACTGGCGCGGTGCGTGAAGTATGCGATCTCATTTTGAAAGGACACGGTCATTATCAAGATTTCATTGCGCTTTATACGCTAGATGCTTCTATTAATAAGACCAATAACAATAATACTCAGGATGACTTGTCGTGAATACCCGTGTGTTAATCGTTTTAGCTCTCATTATCGCTGGTATTGCTGGTTGGTTTTTTCAGCAACAAGGCAAAATCACACCGCCTGTCAATATTGAGGCGTCAGAAATGGATTATGAAGCTACAGATATCAAAGCGGTACAGACCAATGAGCAAGGCGATACTGAATATGAGCTTACTGCTGAATCATTAAAGCATAATCCTGAAACCAATCAGGATGAGATGTTAGGCATTACTATGAATTGGAAGCCATCAGATGAGCAGCGCTATATCATCAAATCAGGTATGGCGACTATTAATCAGGAAACGGGTGACTTAAACTTATCTGGTGGCTTTACTCTGGTAAGTAATGATAAAGCTGATACAACAGATATTGAGCCAATAAAAGTCACGGGTGACGCGTTAAAAGGCAACACTAAATCTCGCCAAGTGTATAGTGATAAACCAGTGAAAGTTGAGCAAGGCATGAACCGGTTTGAGGCTGCTAATATGAAAGCCAATTTAGAAACGGGCGAGTATGAATTTGGGCAAGTAGCGGTTACTTTTTCGCCAGTTAATCGCCAAGATAAAGCATTATTTTAATAATTATAATTGGCTATATTTTAGCTCTAGATAGTTTAAAATAAAGCATAAAATGCGATTACTATTGATACTTTAGCAGTCATGTAGCGATTACTGATGTTGTCGATAATGATATGGGCTACTTAGCTTATTTTACTACTATCTATCATGAATCTTATTATTTACTCATTATAAAACGAGTCATTGTTTATGAAATCTAATTCCCGCCCTGCTGCATCCCTTTTGCCGTCTCGTTTTACTGCAGTATTGTATGGTGCGCGCACCCTACCGATATTTGTATTATTAGCATTGCCATTATATAGTTATGCGCTGCCCTCAGATGCCGATCAACCGATTAAGTTATTGGCTGACAAAGCAACTTATAGTGAGCGTACGGGTGTTACCAGCTATTCAGGCACGGTAGTTATCACTCAAGGTACGTTCAAGATGAGTGCTGATAATATCACTGTGAATTTGTCGGAGGGTCGTAGCATTAATTCAGCCGTTGCAACAGGTCGTCCAGCGACTATGCAACAGGTCGTGACCCAAGAGAAGGGGCTAGCAAAAGGTCAAGCAAATAAAATTGACTATAATGCAGTGAATGGCATTATTACTTTAACAGGTAATGCGAGGTTGGTACAAAACGGTGCCAGTTTTGCGGGTAACGTCATACGATATAGTCTAAAAGCGGGTGACGTAGAAGCAACTGCCGGAGGCAATCAGCGTGTCGAACTGGTATTCCCGCCTAGTAATAATAACAGCCAAAGTAGCTTACGCTAGTCTGAAATCTGGTTAACCTGTTAATATGATGTCATCTTTAAAGTGACCTGATACTGATATTCAGCCCTTAAATTTTGTAAAAGCATGAGTAAGTTATGAGCGATAACAGCACCACCCTTAGTAGCCCGACTAATCACACAACGCCAGTGAGTAGTACTGAACCAGTTGAGCGTTTGGTCATGCAAAACTTGGGTAAACATTATGCTAAACGTTGGGTAGTCAAAGATGTCTCTTTTTCTGTTGAGCAAGGGCAAGTGGTTGGTCTATTAGGTCCAAACGGTGCGGGTAAAACCACGAGTTTTTACATGGTAGTGGGTCTAGTTAACATGGACAAAGGTCGCGTCACTTTAGGCAAAATGGATTTGTCTAAATACGCAATGCATGAACGTGCACGCGCTGGCATTGGTTATCTACCACAGGAAGCGTCGATATTTCGTAAGCTATCTATTGAAGATAATATCTTGGCTATTTTACAAACGCGTACTGAATTAACAGCCACTGAGCAGCGTCAAGAGCTTGAAAAACTAATTGGTGAGTTTAGTTTAGAACATGTACGTCACTCCTTAGGGATGAGTGTCTCAGGGGGTGAACGTCGTCGCTGTGAGATCGCTCGTGCCTTGGCTGCTAATCCCAAATTTATTCTATTAGATGAGCCTTTTGCTGGTGTTGATCCTATTTCTGTTGGCGATATCAAAGAAGTAATCCTAAATTTGAAAAATCGTGGTATTGGGGTTTTGATTACTGACCACAATGTTCGTGATACGCTAGCTATCTGCGAAAAAGCGTATATTGTTTCAGAAGGCTCTATCATTGCTGAAGGTGCACCGCAAGATATCTTAGATAATGAGCTAGTAAAAAGTGTCTATTTAGGTAAAGATTTTCAGGTTTAAACTTCTTTATACAGACTCCATTTTAGATGAATAAACCGCGCGAATTTCAATTTATTCTAAACATCCATTTATGGTCATAGTTTTGATCTTGCATTGTTGCAATCGCTTACTTCAAATGTACAGGCAGAGCACCTACGCTTTGCCGTGCACACTTCGCTCCACTCCACAGCAGTTAACACCTCCCTATCAATTGATAATAATGACTCCTCTTTGTTTTGTAATTTAAATAAGGCTCAACTACTATGGCAAAAAATACGAGTAGCTATGTTTGTCAGCATTGTGGTGCGCACTTTGGTAAGTGGGCAGGGCAGTGCTCAGACTGCGGTGAATGGAATAGCTTAATTGAAGCGCCGAATGTCAGCATGCCACATCATAATAAAAACAGCGTTAAGCCAGCCACCCGAGCAGCACCGCGAAATACTAATGGCATTGCTACTACTGCGGGAAACTATTCAGGCACTCACAGTGCGGTCATGCCACTTAATGCAGTTAGTGTGACGCTAGATACACGTTTGCCAACAGGTATCAGCGAGTTTGATCGCGTACTCGGTGGTGGGTTAGTGGCGGGCTCTGTAGTGCTCATTGGCGGCGATCCAGGTATAGGTAAATCAACCATATTATTACAGACAGCAACTAATATGGCGCGTGCAGACTCGCTGGCGGGTAGCGCGCTCTATGTGACCGGTGAGGAATCACTCGCGCAGGTTGCTATGCGAGCTCGGCGGTTAGAATTACCTGCTGATAGATTACGTGTGCTCGCAGAGACCAATGTAGAGACCATATGTGCAGCATTGACTCAAGAGCAGCCGGCTATCGCTATTATCGACTCTATTCAAACTATTTATACTGACGCCATTAATTCGGCTCCAGGCGGCGTTAGTCAGATTCGAGAATCTGCTGCTATTTTGACTCGCTATGCCAAACAAACGGGCACGGCATTATTTTTGGTCGGCCATGTTACCAAAGAAGGGACATTAGCGGGACCAAGAGTACTTGAGCACATGGTTGATACGGTTCTATACTTTGAAG
>JBBSUA010000125.1:0-6061 GCA_038235315.1 Pseudomonadales bacterium
CTATAGCAACGAGTCTTGATGCAATGGGCGCAGGATTTACTTTGAATCTATTATCAGTTAATGCTTATTTGGCATGTTTGATCATTGCACTCACGACAGCCATTTTAAGTGTCTTAGGCGCTTATATAGGACGCAAGTCAGGAACATGGCTTGGCAGTTGGGCAGAAGCTTTGGGTGGTTTGGTGTTGATAGCCATTGGTGTGAATATGGTGTTATAGGGTATATCTAGCAGCGATATTTATGAGCGTAGCTGTTTTTCTGTTATGTTGGCAGACTTAATATCAACAGCTCTATTAGCAACGCTCTTAGCAAAAAAATAATCGCAATACCGAAAGCTATGGCCCATGCAAGCAACATCGACACTAAAGTGTGACTAAAAAAATGGTCACCAAACAGCATGTTGTAAAGTCTCATTGCCCACTCCAAGGCAGTCACTAGCATAAATATTTTGAATCGATGATGTCTTAGAGTAGGCAGCTATAACCGTCCATATCATATTTCAGATAGCCAGTAATGCGAAGCTTATGAATAATTAGCGATAAGGTTTCAGGACTAATATTCAACTATTTGGTTGGATATTTTTAGGTAAAAATCTAAAGTATTTTTTATAAAAAAACCATTTTGGGGGGTTGATGCATTAAGAAGTTTTGATGGGAGATGTTCCAAGCGTAAGCACCCGCTAAAGTGAAAACAAGGTAGTCTCCAATACGTAGCTCTTTAATCCATTGGTTTTGCGCCAGCACGTCTTTAGGTGTGCACAGCTGACCGACAATGGTCGCATTAGTATTAGTGATGGTAGCTTTATCTATCAGGCTCTCTTGATGATCGGTTTCTATTGTGTTTATCCTGCTGCGAGATAAGATGAAGAAGGGATGGTTATGTTGCTGTGCAGCGGGTGTTCTAAAATGATGTGTACCGCCGTGGCCAATTACGAATGTCTCGCCAAGATTTTGTTTGATGTCTAATACTTCCATCACATAGTAACCACAAGGCGCTGTGATAAAACGTCCAATCTCAAACCTTAAATTAAATTCAGGATTGGCCTCTACAATAATTGAAAGCTGTTGGCAGAAATTTTCCCATTCAAAATGTTGCGGATTATAACCATAGTGAATACCTATGCCACCACCAACATTGATTATGAGTGACGAAGGCAATGATGAGTAGTCGTGCTGCCACTTCTTGACCATGTCAATATATCGCTGCATTAACAGCAAATGGCGTTCTACAGAGAGTTGGTGAGACATTAAATGAAAATGAAACCCGCATAAATGAATGACTGGGCTTGAGTCGATAATATCTAACGCTTGGCTAAGGCTGGTTTCATCCAATCCGAACGGTGTAGGCTTGCCACCCATGACCAGTTTACTGCTACCAATATCACCGATATTAATATTCATCCTTAAAAATACACGTACGGGAAGCTGTAATGAGTGACTGAGGGCTTGGATTCTAGACAGCTCTATCAGACTTTCCACATGGATGGTATCGATTTGTTGGAGTATAGCTTGGTTAAGGTCTTCTATAAGCTTTCCTGGCCCACCGAAGATAATAGGGCTGTTAGGTTGACGGGTTTGTAACCAATTGAGCTCGCCACCAGAAGCAGCTTCAAAGCCATCTACATGGTCTGCTAGCGTAGATAATATCTCAGGCTCCGCGTTGGCCTTGATGGCATAAAATAACTGTGTGCGATCTGGTAAACAACGCGTCATCGCCTTTATTCGTTCTTCTAGAGCTTTTAAGTCATAAATATAAGCACAAAGTGGTGACTGTTGAGCACCAAATTCATAAATACAATCAATTATTTTTGTATGTAGATTATTGTTGTTTGATGCTTCATTTTGCACTTCGTTTAAGGGTTTTATTGACGCGTCTGTCATCATTTTAGGCATTCCTTTGAGTCTGACTCAGATGAGTTATGAGTGGTTAAGCTATGAGTGCTTGAGCCATGATTACTGCCTTTATTAGGGTTGAGTGCAGAGGGTTTCCATGGGCACGGAATCATAACGTAGGCGGAACATTTATCAGCAAGCTTTAGTAATCGGGTTTTATAATTGGTTTTACTGGGCATACTACCACCCTCTATTAGCGCCTGAATCTCAGGCTGAACGCCATATACCAGCTGCCAGTTAATCAATATATTTTTGATGCTCTGCCAAAGTAGACTCTCTAAAGCCTCTGCTGAACTTGAGCCTCGGCATAAATAAAAGATAGCTTCGCTGAGATTGTTAACAAAAACGCAATAAGCAATGCGTGACCATCCCTCATCTTTGGAGTAGAGGATAGACTGTTTGCTACGCGCAGATAAGCCAGTAGCTTTGTCAAGTGACCACAGGGTGTCCACAAGTTTAGTCCCTTCAAGATCTCGAATCCAGACACACGAAGGCAGTCCCTGATTGAAACCGATAACTGTGTTTTGTAAATGCGGTTCAAACACAATGCCGTGGTTAAAAAAATAATCAAAGGCACCGTTAATTAAAATGTGGGCATAACGATCTAACCATAAACAGGCTAGGCTATCGTAAGGTGGTATTTCACCTTTAATTTGAACGGTTTGGGAGTGACGCTGTTGTAATTGCCGCTCAATGACACTGTCTCCAAACCTATCCTCAGTAAACAAAGCCGCAGCAACTTGAGGCGTCAGATACTTGATTTCATCAGCAGTAAAAGATTCTCGAAACAAAACCCCAAATGCTTCTGTGATAAATTGAATGGATTCAGCATCTTCATCGGGGAACTTGGACGCCATATCAACAGTCGCTGCAGCTGGTTCTAACATCAGCTTAAAAGTGGGGTCAGTCAGGCGTTTGCTGTGATAGATTTTTTCTAAAATACTGTTTAGATAAACGGCGCTGTGTAGCTCATACCATGCATTTTTGCGAATGCAGTTGGTCAAACGAACGTGGATAGAGCATTTGATAAAATGTGACAGCTGGTCATGATATAAGGTACGTACTGATGATGTTGGAGAAACGGTCTTGCCAGCAATACCAACGGGCACCACATAGCCTGATGCCATTGCCCGTTTGATGGTTAGATTCGCCAAGATGCCTGCTGCTTCCCATGGATGACACGGATAGTAAACCCAATCATCTTGACTTATAGGGTTTAACGAGTCAGCAGACTCACTTAGTAAGGTATGAGCAATATCGCTAAGCACTGTCTTAGCGTGTTCACCAATATACGTGACTAAAGAGGGATCAATTTTAAACCAAAATAAGGAAAATTGACTTTGGGTTTCGGGCGAGTGCGTCAATAAAGAAGTCATGTTGACCCCTTGTCGACTCTTAGGAGAAGGATGATAAGCATGGCCCCAAAGTAATGCTTGCTCGCTGTAGATATAATCATTATGAGGATGACTAGATTTGTCACTTTGGATACCGCAGCAGTTGTGAGTAGGAGAGTGCAGAAAGGCGGTTGTCACGCCAATACTGTTAATAATCTGATCTTTTAATTCTTGATTGATGTTCAATTGATAACGAGCAGCGATATAGTCATGGGTATAATTGATTAACTGATAAATGTTTAGACACATCCAAGGTTGATGATCTGTTTTTAACCAAGGAGATCCACTCAGCTGGCATTTCCCTAAGTGGCTAAAGTAAGCCACTGGTAATACGATTCTTGCAGAGTCAGAGGAATCGTTAGCCGTAGGAAATCTAATAGTTAATAGTCGCTCATTAGGGCAGGCTCGGTTATAAAGTAAACAAAGTGGTAAGTCGTTATGAGACTCATCGATACTCATGTCTTGATTGGGGATTGCAAACTCACGAAGGTAGCAGTTGATGACGTTCATGATAGCGTGCTGCTCAGATTTGTACTGGTGGTACTGTGACAGCAGATTTGGTAGATTATCATCTAGTATGTGGTTATTTGACATATGGTTATCTGATATATAGCTATTTGGGATAATCTTAGCATTACAGTTTCGATTAACGTCATGGTTACTATTATCGAGGCCAGTCGAGTCATACAGGCGAGTAGAGTAGTTTGGTTTCATAAGAGCTGTCTTTTGTTAGTGACTTTTTTAGGTTGGTTATGGCTTTCAGGGTTTGCTAGATAATGCTGATGCATCCTTATAGCAATCATAGCGATAACCGCCATCACCGCTGAAATGACAAAAGGAAATAGCAGGCCAAAAATAGGGACAAATAAAGTGACAGCCAAACCTGCTAACACACCGCCCCATTTCGATAGCGCATCGTACCTGGAGAATATTTTGCCGCTATGCTTAGATTGGTTGGTGTTAGCCATTTGAGTATGCAGGCTGCGGTAGCACATAAACATACCCACACCGAATAGCATTCTAGCCAGCCAAATTAAGGTCAGATAATCACTTAAATGCAATAAAACGGCGAGGGCTAGTACCGCGAAACCAAGTGTGAGCGATGAAGTTGGCATGCGAATCCTTAAGCGTCCACCCAACAGTTGGCAGATAAGATAAATGACATGAGGCATGGCATATAACTGACCTATTTGAGAGGTGCTAAGCCCGAAAGTTTTTGCAAAGGGTAGAAAGTAAGGGAAAGTCGCTACCATACAAAATGCTAAAAAAAACTGTAGTAACGATAGAAATAGATAAGGATTGGAGTAAAAAGTCGCAATTCTTATTTTTTTTTGTGAGTGATACACATCTTTCTGATGATTTCTAGATAATGCGGTTTTGTTATTTGTACTGCTCCGATTTGTACTGCGACGAGAATGCGTTGTCGAAGAGGTTTTAGACAGCTCAGTAGCATTTACATCTGAGAGGATTACCACTGAAACGACATCTTTTTTTAGCCAACAGCTGAATAGGAATGCCAATAAAGGTAGTATGGCTAAAACGCGATATAAACTGAGAACCTCGTAATGGTACACCAAAAATCCTAACCCAATAGGAGCCGTAATTAAGGCAAGCCGTGCTGAAAATTGGGTGAAGTTTAAGACTTGCTTTAAGGTATCTTTATCAGTAATGCTGGTTGCCAAATACGCGTTTGAGGCAGCCATAGTTCCGCCAAAAAGTCCCTGAATACTCAGCCCTATAATGAGCTGCCATAAAGACTGAGAAAATCCGCATATCAAGAATCCAACAGCCAATCCCAGCTCCGCTCGCAAAAGCGACGTCTTTCGACCGTAGGTATCGGCGAAATGACCCCAGAATCTAGCAGCGATAGCGGTCATCAGTGTGGGTAGTATAAATAGCAAACCAACCCAACTTGATTGCAGTGGTGCATCCAGCTCTTGAAGCATAATAGGTAAGAACAAAGGCATACCTAAAGCAGAAAAAGCTGACATGTAGTGACAAAATAGGACAATAGCCACCATAACTCGATAGCTCATTAGGAATCCTGCTTGTGTAGCTGCATAAGCTTTAGGGTGTTGGGCGCTGATTTGCCATAGAACTTATTAATATCTGTGGCACCAGATTGTTCTTTTGATAATAGGCTACCAGCACACAGTAGGTATTTGATATACCAGTTCCTATCTTCTAGTAAGACTTGTTTGGCAAGATGGGTATCATACCCTTGCACGGACAGGCTTTGTAATGTCGCATTAATGCACGCTGTTAGGGTTTGATACGCCTCATTACGATTAATAATGTCATGTTTGCTCATCATCTCGATAATGGCAACAATGTCT
The DNA here is from genome assembly GCA_038235315.1 of Pseudomonadales bacterium. GTDB lineage: Bacteria > Pseudomonadota > Gammaproteobacteria > Pseudomonadales > Moraxellaceae > Psychrobacter. The sequence goes on from JBBSUA010000125.1 coordinate 5,623, forward strand.
AGCTGTATGGTAATGGTCAAAAACATTTGAGCCAATGCCAACTCATTATCGACTAATATGCGTTGATCTTTGATATCCCCAATGTCTATGAGGCTGGCTAGACCGGATTGCAGTATGGCGTCATTAAATCGTGCTGGATAAACTCGAGCGGCATCATTATCTTTCATTAGTAAGGTCATGTTGCAGTTATTGTGGTCAAATAAAATAATGGCGTTTTGCTGATTAGACTCCAGTGCAATGCCATATTTAATCCATAAGTTCAAATGGACATGGCATAACAATTGAATATAATTTCTCAGCCAAACCTGACTATTTCCTTCGTAAAACTGTCCAATTAAATGGCTAATGAAAGGGCGACCATCAGGCATGACGCTACCCAACGCCGCTACTGGCACAGGTGTTTTATCGACTAACTTAGTATCATCATAGCGCCTGACGA
>JBBSUA010000126.1:0-6022 GCA_038235315.1 Pseudomonadales bacterium
AGTTTTTACAAAACATGCCATTTTATGGTCTGGCTGTCGTTTGCGGTGATGACCCTGAATTGTACGCGATGATCGATGATATTGGGCGTCCGGTATTGACCTTTGGACTTGAACCTTTTAATGATGTGCAAGCGACTGACGTGGTGGTTGAAGGGACTAAAACTCACTTTACTGTGATACGACGTGACCGTGAGCCGCTACGCTTGACTCTAAATATTCCCGGTATTCACAATGTTTACAACGCGCTTGCCGCAATTACTATGGCAAGCGACGAAGGCGTTGATGATGACGCTATCAAGCGCGCGCTACAAAAATTTGAAGGCGTTGGCCGTCGATTCGAGCAGCATCCTCCTGTAGCGATTGATGATGGTGATGTATTGCTTATTGATGACTATGGTCATCATCCAAAAGAAGTTGATGCTACCATTAAGGCCGCGCGCCAAAGTTTTCCGGATAGACGTTTAGTGATGTTATTTCAGCCACACCGTTATAGCCGTACTCGTGACTGCTTTGATGACTTTGTGGAAGTGCTTTCTAGCGTCGATGAGCTATTATTACTTGATGTTTATTCAGCAGGTGAAAGCCCCATTGCTGGTGCAGACACCAGAGCATTAGCGCGTAGTATCCGTTTGCGCGGTGCCGTTGAGCCGACGATTATTGATAAAGAAAATATGGCGCCTGCTATGCAACGCTTATTGAAAGCCAATGATATGCTCATCACCCAAGGTGCGGGTAATATCGGTCAGATTGCTACTGACTTGGCGGCTAATCACTTATACATTAAATAAGTTTCAAGTAAAATTTTAGGAGCGCGCCTTATGAGTAGTGACAATGACCAAAAAGACCAGAATACGGTCAATCAAAACATCAGTATTCCTGATGACACGGCAAGAATTGAGAATCCAGAACTGACACTAGCTGCTGCTGCACAAGCGGAGCAAGATAATGCTGAAAATGATCAGCACGACCACGAAGTATCTCCAAAAGCGGTTTCTGCTCACTCAAAAGATGCGAGTGTGTTTGGAAAAGTTGCTGTGGTCTATGGTGGCAATAGTAATGAGCGAAGTGTCTCGCTAGATAGTGGAGCCGCAGTATTGCAAGCGCTACAGAATCAAGGCATTGATGCGACTCATTTTGACCCCAAAGATCAAGATATTATCGAATTGCGTGATTATGATCGTGTCTTTAATGTTCTGCATGGTCGTGGCGGTGAAGATGGCGTGCTGCAGGGTATGTTGCAATGGCTCAATATTCCACAGACTGGATCAGGTGTCTTAGCCTCTGCACTGGGTATGGATAAAGTACGAACCAAACAGCTGTGGCAAGGTTGTGGCTTGTCGACAGCACCATTTTCACTATTGACCGCTGACACCGATTGGCAGCAAGTGGTTAATATGCTTGGATTACCGTTGATTATTAAGCCAGTCCATGAAGGCTCAAGCATTGGCATGACCAAAGTGAATCATCTAGATGAACTACCAGCAGCTTATGCTACGGCTGTACAGTGCGGTGATGCAGTGATGGCTGAGCGCTGGATTACGGGACGCGAATTTACTATCGTTATATTAGACGAAGAAGCATACCCTGTGATTCGTTTGGAGCCTGCTGATATTAGTAACTTCTATGATTTTGAAGCAAAGTACAATCGTAATGATACCAGCTACTATATTCCATGTGGTCTCAGTGCAAGCGATGAAAAACATTTGCAAGAGCTAAGTCTTTCTGCATTTCGCGCTGTCGACGCCAAAGGCTGGGGTCGCATCGATGCCATGCAAGATAATAGTGGCAATTTTTGGCTACTTGAGGTCAATACTGTACCCGGTATGACCAGTCATAGCTTGGTACCAATGGCTGCTAAGGCACGAGGGATGGATTTTGATAGTTTGTGCTGGCACATTTTGGCACAGACGCTCTAGCCACAGTTTATTATCTTAAATGATGAAAATTAGCAGATTTAGCGTATTTTCTTATTGAAGAATGTATCACTAGCCCTGCTATAACACAGCTTCATGTAAACTTGTGTAAATTCAATAGTCATCGCGCGGGTTAGGCTATTGTTTGCCACCGAAATACGTTAATATTGTAATAATTGGTCAATTTTTGCGAGATTTAGCTCGTTTTAATAGACAAGTAAGTAAAAATATATTTTACAGCAGAATAATTAAGAATATTATGGAGCAAAGTCAATCATGGCTCAAACTGTCAATGAAGTAACTGACTTGATGAGTGATGAGCGTAATCGTCAGAAAGCCAGCTTTAAGATACCAACTTTTGCTAAATACTTTTTTATGACCTTGGTTACAGGGTTGCTATTCTTTATATTAGTGATGGGTGGTAAAGCCTTACGCGATGCCCCACCAGCAGAAATACAGATTAAGGCTCAAGGCTTAACAGCAACGCAATATCAAGATTTACAGCAGACTATGAGTCAGCAGTCAGTGAGTAGTTTTTTTACAACTGATTTGCAGACTTTGCGGGATGTTGCTATTGGACTTGCTTGGGTCGATCAAGTAAGTGTCACTCGTGATTGGCAACGAGGCATTGTAATAACTGCATTGCCTAAGCAGGCGGTAGCGAATTTTGGTACGGAACGTTTAGTAGATGCAAAAGGGTCTGTATTTGTACCAGCCGATAGTGAAGAGCTGATTAAGCCACAGTTTGCTAGGCTGCAAGGCGAGATGACTCAAGCACCAGTTATTATGCAGCAAATGCAGCAGATTAATGGTTGGTATGCACCACTAGATATGCAGGTCGAAGATATTATTCTAACACCACGCATGACTTGGCTTGTACGTTTTAACGATGGGTTACGAGTGATTGTAGATAATGAAAATACTGCTCAAAAGCTGCTTAATTTGAGTCAGTTATTGGGCAATCAGTTAAGCGCCCAACGTAGTGATATACAGTCAATAGATTTACGTTATAAAAATGGTTTTACCATCGCCTGGAAAATCAAAGAGCCACCAGAAGAAGTACTGTCTGAGACATTGTCTGATACACCTTCGAACTAGATTTATCGAATATTTGTACTATTTATTAGCATTATGTTTTTTAGATTTGCAAGCTTCAAAGATTTATATAACTTTTTAATGATTTAATGGAGACGTCATCTTGTCTCCTATTTAGTGATAATTTGAATTTGTCTGGTACCATGAAAAATACTGAAAATCTAGTCGTTGTTCATCTAAGTGCTACTGCCGTTTATGTCGTAATTGGCAATGTTGCGTCTGCAAAAGACATTCGTATCATGGGTGTTGGACAAGTCAAAAATAGTGACTTTTATCAAGGTCAAATAAAGCATCGTGAACGTCTGCAAAGTGCGATAAGACAGGCCATTCAAGAAGCTGAAGATACGGCAAATTGTCGTGTGCACAGTGTATGGCTAACGTTAGCGACACCTGAACTGTCAAGTAAAAACAGTGTCGGACAGGTAACTGTGGAGGAAGATACGGTACGTACCAAAGATATGGTACAAGCGTTATCCAATGCTAAATCACAGGATTTACCATCCAATTATTACTTGATGCACTGTTGCCAGCAGGGTATCTATATCGACGAACAAGAGACAATGGTCGATGATGCTATTGAGATGATTGCAAAGAATATCACGGTGATGTATCACATGATGATGATGCCCGTTGCTAGCCGTCAAAATATTCAAAAGCTACTTCAAGGCTGTGATGTGGGTATCGATTATATTGTCTTTGATGCCGTAACTAGTGCTGAATATAGTTTAATCGCAGAAGAGCGCCAACAAGGCGTATGCTTAATAGATATCGGTGCTAGTACCACCAGTATCTGTGTATATAAAGAAAATAAGCTCATCTTTACTCATTGTATTGCCAGTGGTAGCCATGAGGTAACTATGGATATCTCGGCAGACACTGGCGTCTCCATGATAGAAGCTGAAAAGCTCAAAAAATCTCATGGCACCGCTGATGTTAATAGTATTGATCCTAGCTCTTTCTTCATATTTAAACCTCAAGGTGCAAGCGACGAAGTTAATGTCAGTTTGTATAACCTAGCGCGTATTATTGAAGCACGTTATATACAGATTTTTACTGAAGTTGCGCGCCATCTTCATGAGGCAGGTCTGATACATTATATTGAACGCGGTATCGTACTGACTGGCGGTGGCAGTACTATGAAAGGTATGATTCCTTTTGCTAAAAAACTATTAAAGATGCCAGTAGTGATGTCTAATATGCATCCTTCTATCAGCGCGTACAATCATTTTGACAACGAAGAATCTTTTAAACAGCTGAATATACAGATTAGTGACCGTGCGTACCAAACTGCTTTTGGCACGTTACTTTATAGCCAAAGTGAGCAGTTTAGACATAGTGAACAAAGTGAATCGGCCATGCTCAAGCAGGGTGGAGTCACGGGTACATTTAGAAATGTCGGTCAGCGTTTTACGAGTATACTCAAAAAAATACTTTAATGAACGAAATTAGAAGTGCCTTTATCAACCCTATTTTATTTATACACATTTATACATAGTAAGTCGATAGCATCCCAACCATCACGCTATCTGCAACTGGAGAATTTTTTTTATGTCAAAATACACCATGCCAAGCGACAATCAACCTCAGAGTAATGGTCAAGCCCGTTTCATCGTATTCGGTGTCGGCGGCGGTGGCGGTAATGCCGTTGAACACATGGTGCAACAAGGGATCAAAGGGGTGACTTTCGTCTGTGCCAATACAGATAAGCAAGCACTCGATCGCCTAACCGCACCACATAAATTACAATTGGGTGCAAAAAGCAATCGTGGTTTAGGTGCTGGAGCCAATCCAGAGGTAGGGCGCGAGGCTGCGGAAAGTGAAGAAGAAGCTATTCGTACTCTACTTGAGCACTCAGACATGGTGTTTATCACGGCAGGCATGGGTGGCGGTACGGGTACTGGTGCAGCCCCCGTTATTGCGCGTATTGCAAAAGAGATGGAAGTATTGACGGTGGCAGTAGTGACGACTCCATTCAAATTTGAAGGCGGTAAGCGCATCAAATCTGCGAAAGCCGGTATCGAGCAATTAACTAATTTCGTTGATTCTATTATTACCATTCCCAACGATAAGTTGATGAGTATTTACGGTAATATCTCGATGCAAGACGCGTTCAAAAAAGCTGATGATGTATTGTTACAGGCAGTGCAAGGTATCGCTGAAACCATTGCAAGAGAAGGTATCATAAATATTGACTTCAATGATATTCGTACGGCAATGACTGCTAAAGGTCATGCAATGATGGGTATTGGTCGGGCAAGTGGTGATGATCGCGCCCGCCAAGCAACAGAAAAAGCCATTAGATCACCATTGCTCGATGATCTACGCTTAGAAAATGCTAAAGGCTTACTAGTCAATGTAATCTCTTCTGAGTCGTTATCATTAGATGAGCTTAGCCAAATCAATGAAATCGTCGAAGGTATTACTGATACGGATGAAGCCAATATTTTCTATGGCTCAGTGATTGATGAAGAGATGGGTGATGATTTGCATGTTACCGTTATTGCTACTGGACTTACTTTGAATGAAGAATTAGAGCCGGTAACAGCACCTTCTATTCCTTCAGTAACTAGCACACAATCAGTTGATCCTAATCTGCATACAACTGCTTTAAACAGTCAAAAGCAGCTGTATCAAGATAGTGCCACACGCTCGTCTGTGCCTACACAGGAACAACCACAAACTAAGACCAACAGTATTCAAGACTATTTAAAACGTCAACAAAATAAATAAATAAAATTCCCGTCAATTGTTGATCTTATTTTATCTAAAGTTTTTTTAGCTGTGATATTTAGTCTGACAAGATATTTAAACAACCAGTGCTTAGGCACTGGTTTTTTTGTGCCAACGGGCCGAAGATATTACAAAACATATTATTTTGATGAAGATTTGTCTATATTTTGCCTATCAACCATCAGTAATATGAGTAATTATTGCTAAAAATTTGTTGATAATCATTTATATTAATTATAGAAATAAGTAAATTACCTTTTTCGACTATAGCGAATTAGGGTTAG
>JBBSUA010000127.1:0-6021 GCA_038235315.1 Pseudomonadales bacterium
AAAGTCTCTTGCGTGGTGCGAGGGAGCATCTGTACTAAAACACCACCCGCTTGCAAGCCGTCACAAGCCAAATTGATTAGCGTTGGAATCTGGGCCGATTGCTTTTGATAATGGGCTAAGCACTCAGCTAAGTTATCATGACTACGCTCGACAATGCCTTGGTAATGTTCGCCACCATCGGGCTGTATGTTGATAAATAATACGCCTTGTCCGATTGCACCCAATTCAGCAAACGCTTCGTCAGCATTAACCATATTATCCCATGCCTGTACTTGCTCATCGCTATCCGCTTTCCAGCTGGCAAGTCCGCGGATCATACCGTCTTGATCACATTCAGCCATTGCCCAGTTAAGTAAACTGTCGTCATTTGATGATTGTAGCTGAATGGACAGGCGACCATCGATTTTGACCGTACCAATCAGTAAGCTTGCCGCCGTTAGCATTTCACCCAACAAGCGTTTGATAGCTTCAGGATAAGGTTTTTGAGCAATGGTGGTCGCATAACTGCGCGACAAACGCACAACATCGCCACGAACGGGTGAGTCTTGGATGAAAAATCGCTGACGCATGTCATTTTCGATAGAAATAGTGTTAGTATTTGAGGCTTGATTATCTTGAGTCATAAGTCATTTATAGTATTAAGAAGTTGATAGCTTTATGGGGATGCCTGCCAATTTATCAATAAAGTCTTCTTAATAGCTTCAGTTAGTGATAGTTTCGAGAGTTTTTTGGGAAACTTTGTTTATCAAAGATATATCTAAAGAGCATTTAGGTCATTAAATTGGCTTACAGTATAAAAAACATTACTAACGTCGGTAAAATTGTTGTACAGTAACATAAAGTTGCATTATGATAACTCATAGTAACAGCACGGATGCATGGCAGTGACGCAAGTGACGCCTAAGCACTCTCACAATTTTGTAATAATGTAATAAAAGGATGTATTTCATGGCTTACACGATCACCAAACCTTTAACACTAGCTGTCTTCATGGCATTAGGCTTAGCCGGTTGTAATAATAGCAGCCAAACAGCCACTGACGATATGCCAGCTGATGATGCAGCAACCACAGAAGCTGCAGCAAATCCCAATGGTACTTTACAAAAAATCAAAGATTCTGGCACTATCGTAGTTGGTTATCGCGATTCTTCGATTCCGTTCTCTTATGTTGCAGATGATCCTAACCAGCCAATGGGTTATGCGCATGATCTAGAAATGAAAGTAGTCGAGGCAGTTAAAGAAAACCTCAATATGCCCGATCTAAAAGTTCGTTATAACTTGATCACCTCACAAACTCGTATTCCATTAGTACAAAACGGCACAGTAGATTTTGAGTGTGGCTCAACCACTAACAATGTAGAACGCCAAGAGCAGGTTGCCTTCTCGAATGGTTTCTTTGAAATTGGTACGCGTCTGTTGACCAAAAAAGACTCTGGTATCAAAGACTTTGAAGACCTAAAAGGCAAACGATTGGTTACGACTGCTGGTACAACTTCAGAGCGTTATATCCGTCAGTACAACGACGAGAAAAAGATGGGTATTGATATCATCTCAGCTAAAGATCATGGCGAAGGCTTCTTGATGCTAGAGAGTGGTCGTGCCGATGCCTTTATGATGGATGATGTATTGCTTGCTGGTGAAAAAGCCAAAGCCAAAAATCCTGATGAATGGGTAATCGTTGGTACTCCGCAGTCATTTGAGATCTATGGCTGTATGATGCGTAAAGATGATCCTGAATTCAAAACAGTGGTTGATGACGCACTAACCAAGGTCTTTAGCTCAGGCGAGATCAATAGTATCTATGACAAGTGGTTCTTAAATCCTATCCCACCTAAAAATGTCAACTTGAAATTTGAGATGTCAGATAACTTAAAAGCCTTGATTGCTAATCCACATGATAGCGATCAGCCTAAAGTAGCTACTGCACAATAACGAGCTTTGGTTCTTTACTATAGCTGACTGACGCGCCAGAGAAATGATCGACATTGATCTGGCACGTCAGTCTATTTTTCACAGCTCGGAGAGACAACGATGAATTATAGCTGGAACTGGGGCGTGCTATTCGAGCATACCGGTATCGGCAATGAGTTGTATATCCATTGGATGATTACCGGTCTTGGCTGGCTACTACTCATTGGTAGTATCGCATGGACCATCGCCATGGTGATTGGTACCATTTTTGGTATCATGCGCACGTTGCCAAATAAAACTGCACGTCGTATTGGCACAACTTATGTGACGTTTTTTCGTAATATTCCTCTACTTGTCCAGTTGTTCTTTTGGTTCTATGTCGCCCCCGGTTGGTTGACGCCTGCCTTGCAGGAATGGTGGTTCAGAGACTTATCTCCAAACACCTCAGCGATGCTTTCAGCAAGTATTGGACTAGGGTTATTTACAGCTGCACGTATTGTCGAGCAAGTACGTACCGGTATTGAGTCGCTACCTGAAGGACAAATCAATGCTGCCTACGCACTAGGGTTTACAATCCCGCAAGCCTATAAGCAAGTACTGCTACCGCAAGCCTTCCGTGTAATTCTACCGCCGCTCAGCTCAGAGCTCACTAACTGCTTTAAAAACGCATCAGTGGCTTCTTTAGTTGGCGTGATGGAGCTCATTAGCCAAACCAAAACCATCAGCGAGTATACTCAAAATAGTCTTGAGATATATACCTATGCGACCATTATCTACTTGGTGTTTAATCTATCCTTGATTGCTATCATGGGATTAATTGAACGTAAACTGCGTGTGCCTGGGCTTATTGCAGGGGGTCAGAAATGAGTATGATGACCGAACTCGCCACAGCTTATCCCGGCTTAATGGGTGGTATGATCACCACCATGAAAGTACTGTTTTTGGCTATTATTGGCGGTATCAGCTTAGGAACAGTGTTAGCTTTGATGCGCTTGTCAGGTATAAAATGGCTTGAGATACCTGCCAAACTGTATGTCAATTATTTTCGATCAGTACCATTGCTATTAGTGCTGTTATGGTTTTACTTTGCCGTACCAATGATCTACTTTTGGATAGCTGGCAAGTATCTGCAACTAGACGCTGCCTTTGCCTCATGTGTCGTCGCTTTTATGATGTTTGAAGCCGCTTATTTCTCTGAAGTGGTTCGTGCTGGTATTCAATCTATTGGAAGTGGGCAAGTTAATGCTGCCAAAGCATTGGGTATGACCTACGGACAATCCATGCGTTTGGTGATTTTGCCGCAAGCCTTTCGTAAAATGCTGCCATTAATTCTACAGCAATGTATTATTTTATTCCAAGATACGACATTAGTATTCGCTATTGGTTTGACGGACTTTTTCCGTGCCGCCTATGTACGTGGCGAGCTGATGGGATTATTGACACCATATATTTTAGGTGCGGGCGCTGTATATTTCATTATCAGCTTAGCTGCCTCTATTGGTGTCCAGCAAGTACAAAAGCGTCTGAGATTTTAGTAGCGAACTTTAACTGAATGTTTTGAGAAGTTATTTTAGTAGGGTTTTCTATAGTAAGTAAAATCTATAAATACTAATTATGAATGCTAAGGCTAGGAGCCAACGATGAGTAAGTCTGATACATACATTAATGACTTTGGCGGACTGGTTACAAACAACGGTCATGCCAGTAATGATATGGTTATTGAGATAGACAGCGTCAGTAAATGGTATGGCGACTTTCAGGTATTAACTGACTGTATTGCCCACGTACATAAAGGTGACGTCGTTGTCGTATGTGGCCCATCGGGTAGCGGTAAATCAACATTGATCAAAACGGTTAATGGTTTAGAGCCTTTTCAAAAAGGGAATATCATTGTTAATGATATCTCTGTCGGTGCACCAAAAACTAATCTACCCAAGCTACGTAGCCGAGTCGGTATGGTGTTCCAACATTTTGAATTGTTTCCGCATTTAACCATCATTGATAATTTGACTGTCGCACAAATTAAAGTATTGGGTCGCAAAGAAGACGAAGCCAAAAAGAAAGCGATGGCTTATTTAGACCGTGTCGGCTTGACGGTTCAAGCAGCGAAATATCCAGCTGAGTTATCTGGTGGACAGCAGCAACGAGTCGCCATTGCTCGCGCGTTGGCGATGGATCCGATAGCCATGCTGTTCGATGAGCCAACCTCAGCATTAGATCCTGAGATGATTCAGGAAGTACTCGATGTGATGGTAGAGCTAACCCGCGATGGTATGACGATGATGTGTGTGACTCATGAGATGGGCTTTGCCAGTCAGGTTGCCAATCGAATTATCTTTATGGATGAAGGGCATATCGTTGAAAACTGTAGCAAGGATGAGTTCTTTGAAGGCGCAAAAAGTGAGCGAGCACAGATGTTCTTATCGAAGATTCTCAATCACTAAGCTATGATTTATATCTATTAATTTAGAAAAATGCGCCTATTGGGCGCTTTTTTTATGGATTCAGATAATGAGGTTCAGTGTATCGGCTTAGCGTGAGTCACTGACGGTTTACTGCTACAATAGTGACATCTGTTTTTTTATAAAAAATTATAACCCATTATTTATTTGGAGCCATTATGAGTGTAGAAGACTCGTCTACAGCGGCAGGTATCGTTATTATTGGTGCAGGCTTAGCAGGCTGGCATGTCATCGATGCCATCCGTAGTAAAGACAAAGACATCCCTATTACGCTAATCACTGCCGATAATGCCGACCGCTATCATAAGCCCATGCTGACGATGGCAATCAGCCAAAAGAAAAGCGCGGCAGACTTAGTGCGGGCAACGGGAATAGACGCAGCAGCAGCAGCGAACATCACTTTATTGGCTGATACTCATGTTAGTACTATTGATCCTGCGAGTCAGCAATTACATCTCGCAGTAGCTGATTCATCAAAAACAGCTGATACCGCATCGACAACTATCAGCTATGACAAGCTAGTACTCGCAATGGGCGCGCATCCTATCTTTCCAAAGAGCCTACCGCAAGATTTGGTATGGCATGTTAACCATATTGAGCGCTTCGGTCAGTTGCAAGAGCAGTTGGCGACTGGCAGTCAACATGTTGCTATCATCGGTGCGGGTATGGTCGGTACTGAAATCGCAGAAGATTTATTGAGAGCAGGTCATAAGGTGACGCTGATTGATTTGAACCGGGCGCCATTATCACAAATGCTGCCAGCGCAAGCCACTGCACGTATTACAAAAGCGATAGAGTCGCAAGGGATTGTATTTTTAGGTGGCTGTCAGGTATCGGGTGTGACGCGTGACAATGATGGAAAAATGCATATCAGCTATCAGTTATTAGACGCCGCCTTAGAAGGTGAAAATGCTCAAGCGACTAAGTCACTCATTGTTGATCATGTGATTGCGAGTACTGGGCTGGTCGTTGATGATAAATTGCCTGCTGCTGCTGGTATCGAATTCAATCCTCGTACTGGTATTGTGGTCGATGCGACCACGCTACGTACCAATGCGGCAAATATTTATGCTATCGGTGATTGTATGTCGATTGATGGGGTAGCGTGTCGTTATGTCGCGCCACTACGAGCGCAAGCAGCGACTATAGCCGATGATATCTTGGGTCATGAGCATGACGGTTATACTCATAAGCCACCTATGATTCGCCTAAAAAATAAAGCGATTTCTGTGATGGTGACAGGCGTACCACGCGCTGACGGTAATTGGCAGGTAACTACAGATAATAGCGATGAGCTTATTATGGACTTACTAAATGCTGATGACAAAGTGACTGCGACAGTGACGATTAAAGCACCTACGATGGTTTAAGATAGCCTTTTAAAAAGAAGCCTGTCAAAAGGTTAACTGAGCGCTGTCGTTCAAGCAAAAGCCAGCGATATATTATTAAATATGTCGCTGGCTTTTTTATATCGAATTTTAGTGCGCACAGAGTACTATAGTTGGTACGACATAAAATATATATGTGATGTGATTACTGTTATCTTACAATCATTTTAAATGATACGTATTGTATCGCTAAGATTGACAATCTTGCGTTTGAAGCGTTATAGTGGATTATGCTATAAAACCTATTTAGGGAAAAATAC
>JBBSUA010000128.1:0-5975 GCA_038235315.1 Pseudomonadales bacterium
CAATATTATCGTAAATAACGTGACTAAAAATAATTCTGACAGTGATAAAAGCAGTGCAGCCAATTGTAATATACATCCCTCTATTGGCAAAGTGGTGTGTGTCGGGCGCAACTATGCTGCACATGCTCGTGAACTCGGCAACGAAGTACCAAGTTCGCCATTATTGTTTATGAAACCAGCCTCATCGATAGTCAGTATTCATAATGATATTATTCGTCCTGACGTTACAGTCTATGGCGATACGCACTATGAGGCGGAATTATGTATTCAGTTATCTACTGATTTGCGTGCTGCAAGCCTCGAGCAAGCGAAGCAAGCGATTGGTGGCGTTACTTTAGGGTTAGACTTAACATTACGCGACTTGCAGAGTCAGCTTAAAGATAAAGGTCAGCCGTGGGAGCGCGCTAAGTGTTTTGATGGTGCTTGTGTGCTTGGCAGTTGGGTCGACCCAAAGGCGTTTGACGACTTGAGTCAATTACGGTATCAGCTCTATATCAATGACGAACTCAAGCAAGATGGCGATAGCGCCTTAATGTTGTTTCCAGTATATGAATTACTTGCTGAAATGAGTCATGCTTTTAGTCTACAAGCAGGCGATGTCATTATGACAGGTACGCCAAGTGGTGTTGGGGTCTTGCAAGCAGGGGATCAGTTAAAATTAGTATTGGGCGTACATGAGTGGCAGGCACAAGTACAATAAATACTCTGAGTTAAAGCGTCCGCATAAAAAAATCCCAAGTTAGCGCTTGGGATTTTTTTGTTTTATCAATGGTTATAAAAGTTTGTCATCAAACTGTCATCTGGCTTTCAACATACTGTCATAAAGACTGAGTAGACTTAGGCGTAATTCGTATTGTTGTGGTGGATAAGATACAACCGCGACTAGCCTTTTTATGCCAATCCAGCCCAACAGCAAGGTGACTAATAATGACATTACTGAATAAGACCCAAAATCTCGCCCATGAAGTTGTTGAAGACTCTAACCCTACCGATAATATTAATTTTCAAACCATTATTAGCCGCCGCTTGAACCGCCGCAGTATCTTAAAAGGTGGCACAGGATTGACGGCAGCGGCTTTTTTTGGCGCGCTGCCGTTGGTCGGTTGTAGTGACGATGATGACAGCACTACTATCGATAATAGCGAGGGCAATAATGCGGCTATTCCCGCGCAAGGTGATCTCAATCGTCCAGAAGCCTTAAAGTTTAAAGCAGTGGCGCATTCTACAGCTGAAACGATGAGCGTGGCTGAGGGTTATAAGGCTGAGATGATACTATCATTAGGCACACCTCTCATGTCTGGTATTGATGACTGGAAAGACAATCGCGAACAGTCTGCTGAATCGTTCGAATGGCGTATGGGTGACAACCATGATGGCATGTGGTTCTTTGGCAAAAAAGGCAATGCCTATGATGTTAAAGCATCAGACAGTGGTCTGCTGGTCATGAATCATGAATACGTCAATAGTAGCGAGCTGAGCCCATTTGGCTATCATGTGATTCAAGATGACGCTGCCGCCCCTATATTTCAAAGCCGCCGTCTTGCTAGTGATGTACGCCGTGAAGTCAACTGCCATGGTGTTTCGGTGGTTGAGATGAAACGCCGTGCAAATGGTATGGGCTATGAGATGGTACGCGATTCAAAATACAATCGCCGCATTACCAGCAGTACGACGGCGCAATTGACTGGCCCTGTTGCGGGCTCTGATTTGGTAAAGACTAAATTTGACCCAACTGGCTTTCAGACCCGAGGTATTAATAATAACTGCGGTGCTGGATTATCACCTTGGGGCACGTACCTAACCACAGAAGAAAACTTCGTAGGGGTCTTTGCCCGTGGAGAAGATGCCAGCCAACTCAGCGCTGGGCAAAATTATGGTCGCGAGCGCTACGGAGCGACTGAGAACTTCCCCGGTTGGGATTACCTATGGCATACCCCTGATGCTAAAGACGCCAAAATACCAGACGAATTTTCACGTTGGGACATGACCGCCGCTGGTGCAAGTGCCGCGGATGACTATCGCAATGGCTTTAATACCTTTGGTTATATGACTGAAATCGACCCTTTTGATCAAAATTCTGTGCCGCAAAAGCGCACGGCACTGGGTCGTTTTGCTCATGAAAACTGCGCCTATGCACCCGTTGAGCAAGGCAAGCCCGTGGTCTTTTATATGGGCGATGACGCTCGCGGCGAATATATCTATAAGTTTGTCTCTAAAGCCACATGGTCAAATAGTGACATTGGCGGCGGCCTAAAAGCCGGTGACAAGTACATGAACGAGGGCACGCTATACGTCGCTATCTTCAATGAAGATGGCAGCGGTAAGTGGCAACCACTGATTCACGGTCAAAACGGACTAGACGCTTCTAATAGTAAGTTGCCATTTAATGGACAAGATGAGGTCTTAGTATTTGCCCGTGCTGCTGCTGACGCGCTGGGTGCGACCAAAATGGATCGTCCTGAATGGGTGTCTGTTAGTCCTATCACTGGTGAGATTTATGTCACCTTGACTAATAATAAACTTCGTGGCGAGCGTGATGACCAACCAGTCTCAGCGGCCAATCCACGCAGCTATGACGCGGGTGGTAAAGCGCGCGGCAATGACAATGGTCATATTATACGCTGGGCAGAGGCAGGCGGCGACCATGCCGCAACGAGCTTTGAATGGGATATCTATCTGTTCGCTGCACCGAGTGATTTGTCCGCAGAGAACTTATCGCAATTAAACGACAGCAATGATTTGTCTTCGCCAGACGGTTTGTATTTTGATCCACGCGGCGTCTTATGGATTCAAACCGATGATGGCGCTTATACCGATACCACTAACTGTATGTTGCTGGCAGCGCTACCGGGTAAAGTCAGTGATGGCGCACCCACAACCACCTCGGCTGGGCAACAAACTCGAGTCGGTATGCTTGCCAGTGATGATAATATCAAACGCTTTTTCGTCGGTCCTGAAGGCTGCGAGGTCACTGGCATTACCATGACTCCAGACTTCAAAACGCTATTCATTAATATTCAGCATCCTGGTAATACGTGGGGAGCTGTCGCTGGCGGCAGTACGCCACGTTCATCTACAGTGATGATTACCCGTGAGGATGGCGATGTGATATTGGCTGAGTCATTTGCATAAGTGTTCACCATCTAGAAGCTAAACAGTTAAAGGAAGAGCCTATACGTATAAAGAACTCCAAGTTAGGACTTGGGGTTTTTTATTATGTAGCTTATAACCGATAGAAATACTCAGTTGATCGGCTCAGTGAAGACAAAAATACCTATAAGTCAAATCAATCTCTTCTGTTTATTTCATTTACAGGATAGTATATAAAACTGTCCTTATCGCTGAAGCTATCAAAATTATGCTTAGTCCAAAGTCGTTCGATACCATTCATGATCTGTTCGCCAGCAACCAGCGTGAACCCAACGGAAATGCTAATCCAGAATTTCAGGGTGACGTTTATGAGCAGCTCGCCCAGCTTGAATATATTTATGTGGATGGGCTAACTGAAGATGATGATGACGTTGAGAATGAAACGACACGTGCGCCCATCTCTTTGGTTGATTTGTTCGAAGGGTTAGCTCAGTTGGCAACAATGGGCGTGGTCGAAGTCACTGATATCGTAGAAGCTATTCATCGTGAGATTATTTTGCGTCCATTAGGACGTTTTAATGAACGCAATCTCACTAAGTGGCAACGAGGTATCACAGGTCGCATCTACGGTACGGTACGCCATGTTATGTTGCTAGTGGGTAATAACCTAGCTTCAGGACTGCGATTGTATAACAAGACTTTCACTCAAAAAAACACTCAACCGTTACCTAGAAGTTTGAGACGACTGGTTAATATTCTAAATGGCGTGATGGGTGACCATCTGGTTAATCATCACAATCCACTGGCAATATCAATGGTGTTATACGATAGATATGGTCATCTGCAACAAGAAGCGTTGTCGGGACGTGTGATTATCTTATGTCATGGGCTTTGTATGAGCCATTTAAGTTGGAACATACCAGATCATAACAGTTTAGGTGAAGCGCTTGTTCGCAGCCAGCCGACCTCTACCATTTTATATCTAAACTATAATACCGGACGACGCATCTCAAGAAATGGCCGTCAATTTGCTAAAGTGCTTCAAAGCTTAGTCATTAATAATCCAAATATTAATCAAATTGATCTCATTGGTCATAGCATGGGCGGTCTCGTTGCTCGTAGTGCATTATTTTATGGCAAGGAACAAGGGTTTAATTGGGTAAAACAAGTGGGCAATCTTGTTACCCTCGGATCACCACATCATGGTGCAAGCTTAGAGCGTATTGGTTTTTTCGTGCAAGATATGATCGGCAAACTACCCTTTGCGGGCTCTTTAGCTAAGTTGGGTGATTTACGTAGTGCAGGTATTATTGATCTGCGTTATGGTAGCACTCGTGATGCTGACTGGAAATTTTTGGCAGGTCGTAGCGTACTCCCAACAGAGTTTCGCCATCCTACTCGATTGCCTCTACACGTTAACACCTATTTTGTGGCAGCAACTATCGTTGAGGCTCACTATGATTCTAAAGCGACAAGCTTGCTAGGTGATGGCTTGGTGACGATAGAGTCTGCGCTAGGAGAATATACTAACGAGCATACATTAATGGTACCTGAAGGACGTAAAGCTGTGTTTTATGGCGTAAGTCATTACAACTTGCTCTATAGTGGAAGAGTTCATAAGCAAGTGGTTGCCTGGCTATTAGATAATGGAAAAAGTGACTATTCGCTAAGCTCGCGCATATCTTCTTATCCGAATAATTTGGATATAGTGATTTAATCACTATAGTGAAAGTATCTTAAAAACGCTACGATGCTGCTGATGTAAATTTTTTGTAGCCTCTGTCTGCGTAGGCACAGCAAGCAAGAAAAATTTATGTCAGCAGTACGTGATGTATCGATGTCATCCAACCATTCATCCAAACATTAAAAACCCCTTCAAGCATGATGCTTGAAGGGGTTTTTTGTAGAGATTTAATTAGCTAATTAAGCAAATATAGCTGCAATGTCATCTTTGTTGAAGCGGTAAAGTTCACCACAAAAGCCGCAATCCATTTCAAGCTGACCGCCATGCTCATCAACAATTTCTAATGCCTCAGATTCACCAATCTGCTCAATAGCTGCCTCACACTTCTCGCGTGAGCAAGTGCAACCAAATGCTAATGTGACAGGGTCAGGAGCGATGACATTTTCTTCATTATACAAGCGATAAATAATTTCATTGGCGTCAAGCTCAGTGAGCTCAGCGTCTTTAATAGTATAGGTTAAGGCAGTCAAGCGCGTCCACAGATCATCATCGATGCCTGCATCTTCATTTTGCTCTACTTCAAAAGTCTCTTGCGTGGTGCGAGGGAGCATCTGTACTAAAACACCACCCGCTTGCAAGCCATCACAAGCCAAATTAATCAGCGTCGGAATCTGTGCCGATTGCTTTTGATAATGGGCTAAGCACTCAGCTAAGTTATCATGACTGCGCTCAACAATACCTTGGTAATGTTCGCCACCATCGGGCTGTATATTGATAAATAATACGCCTTGTCCGGTTGCACCCAATTCAGCAAACGCTTCATCGGCATTAACCATATTATCCCATGCTTGTACTTGCTCATCGCTATCCGCTTTCCAGCTGGCAAGACCACGGATCATCCCGTCTTGATCACATTCAGCCATTGCCCAGTTAAGCAGACTATCGTCATCTGAGGATTGCAGTTGAATAGACAGACGACCATCAATTTTGACCGTACCGATAAGTAAACTTGCCGCCGTTAGCATTTCACCCAACAAGCGTTTGATGGCTTCGGGATAGGGCTTTTGAGCAATTGTGGTTGCATAGCTGCGTGACAGACGCACCACATCACCACGGACGGGCGAGTCTTGAATAAAAAATCGCTGACGCATGTCATTTTCAATAGAAACAGTGTTAGTATTTAATGTTTGATTATCTTGAG
>JBBSUA010000129.1:0-5969 GCA_038235315.1 Pseudomonadales bacterium
TAGAACGATCAACATGTGATTCTGCCGCTAGGTGCATAACGGTATCAGGCTGATGCTCAGAAAATACGCGCTTAAGCTCGTCTACATCACAGATATCTACTTGCTCAAAAGTATACCGCTGACTATCACTTACACTAACAAGTGACTCAAGATTACCGGCATAGGTTAACTTGTCAAGATTGATGACGCTATCTTGACGGTCATTGATAATGTGGCGTATAACTGCAGAACCAATAAAACCGGCGCCACCCGTAACAAGAATCTTCATAGTAAACCTAATTATTTATTAATCTTGAATCAACATACCAAGGCATTGCTTTTTCAATCCCCTCAATAATATCAAACTGGGGGTCGTACCCTAGTCGTGTTTTAATTTTACTGATATCTGCCTGACTATGGCGAACGTCCCCTGCACGAAAATCTTGATAGACGGGTTCGCGGTCATAGCTCACACCATTGACACCCAAGTTTTCTTGTAGCGCTGCAAATAAAGTATTCAGTGTGGTGCGTCCACCAACAGCTACGTTATAGACTTGATTTTTAGAGTCACTATCTGCAGTTGCCGCTAAAATATTAGCCTGTACTGCATTTTCGATAAAGTTAAAATCACGGCTAGTATCACCATCACCATTAATAAATACGTCATTACCTTTAATCATAGCCGCCGTCCATTTAGGAATCACAGCAGCATAAGCACCATCAGGTGTTTGACGCTTGCCAAAGATATTAAAGTAGCGTAGACCAATCGTGTCAAAGCCATAAGTGCGAGCAAACACATCTGCATAGAGTTCGTTGACGTACTTAGTTACTGCATATGGAGATAAAGGATTACCAATAGTATCTTCGACTTTTGGTAGAGCAGGGTGGTCGCCATAAGTTGAGCTACTAGCCGCATAAGTAAAACTGGATACTTGGGCATCACGCGCCGCAACTAACATGTTCAAAAATCCAGAGATATTAGTGTCATTAGTAGCGATAGGATCGGCGATAGATCGCGGTACAGAGCCTAGCGCTGCTTGGTGTAAGACGTAATCCACATTGACGCAAGCCGCTTGACAGTCTTCTAGGTTACGAATATCGCCTTCGATAAAGCTAAAGCCTTTCCATTGCCCTACGCTTACTAGCGATTGTACTTCATCTAAATTATGCTGGAAGCCAGTGGCAAAGTTATCTAGACCGACTACTTTTTGATTAAGCAGCAATAGCGTTTCGAGTAAATTCGATCCTATAAAGCCTGCAACTCCAGTGACTAGCCAAGTTTTCGGTTCGCTCGTCAGATTTTGCTTAGTTCTTTCATATTGAGTCATTATTTATTCTCTTATTGTCTGCACAGCTACAAGCGAATATCAGTATCGTCTTTAGCGAAGATGTATTTAAGATCATAAAGTACATGATCTTTTTTACCAAAAGCTCGAATATTATCTATACCCATTTCTATAAACTGATGATGGGCAACTGCTAAGATAATGCCATCATATTGATTGGCTAATGGCTCATTAACTGGCGTAATATCATACTCACGTTGGGCAGCAACACTATCTACCCAAGGATCATAAACATCGACATCAACATTATATTCTTGTAGTTCATGTACAATATCGATAATTTTGGTATTGCGTACATCAGGGCAGTTCTCTTTAAAACTTAGCCCAAGAATAAGCACTTTTGCACCTTCGATTTGAATGCGTTTTTTGATCATTGTTTTAACTAACTGAGTGACTACGTACGCGCCCATACCATCATTCAGGCGACGACCCGCAAGAATAATCTCAGGATTGTAGCCAATGGCTTGGGCTTTATGAGTTAAATAGTAGGGATCAACACCGATACAGTGTCCACCGACTAGACCGGGTCGAAACGGTAAAAAGTTCCATTTTGTACCGGCAGCTGTTAGTACGGCTTCGGTATCAATATTCATTTTATTAAAGATAACGGCCAGCTCATTAATGAGAGCGATATTGACATCTCTTTGGGTATTCTCGATAACCTTTGCGGCTTCTGCTACTTTAATACTTGGCGCTTTATGCGTGCCAGCAGTGATGATTAGGTTGTATACTTGATCGACGAAGTCAGCTACCTCTGGAGTAGAGCCCGCCGTCACTTTTAGAATGTTAGTCACTCGATGCGCTTTATCGCCTGGATTGATACGTTCAGGGCTATAACCAGCGTAGAAGTCTTTATTGAATACTAACCCTGAGATATTCTCTAATACAGGAATACAGACTTCTTCAGTAGCGCCAGGGTATACAGTAGATTCATAAACGACAATGTCATCGTTTTTAAGCAGGCTACCAATAGCGGTAGAAGCTTTAATCAATGGCGTAAGATCTGGTTGCTTATGTGCATCTATAGGGGTAGGGACTGTCACGATAAAGAAGTTACAGTCTTTAAGTTGCGTCATATCTGAGCTATAGCTTAAATGTATTGCTTGGTTCAGCTCATCCCTATCGACTTCTAAAGTATGATCGATACCTGATATTAATTCAGCGATACGGCTAGCATTGATATCAAAGCCTATAACCGGAACTTTTTTACCAAATTCAACAGCCAAAGGTAAACCTACATAGCCAAGACCAATCACGGCTATCTTAATATTATTAATGTTTATCATAATGCCCTTCAAAGAATAGTGTGCTGTCAAAATGTATTATTAATGATCTAGTACCGTCTGTTCAGTTTGAAACAAAATAGGGTGACTATCAATTTATCTCAGCGCTACGCATCAACATAGCCACACAGCAAGCGAAAAAATTTCACCAGCTAACGTGCCTATCAGCATATATACTTTAGTGGCTGCAAGTTGTAGCCACTTGTTATTACCTTGTAGCTACTTGTTATTACCATAAGCATAATTATAGTGATAACTGTATTTATTCATAATTCCTTGCTGTACATCGTTAAGAATAATACCATCTACTTGCACGTGAGCTTTAGTCAGCTGGTTAATAGCATAGACCAATTGTCCTTCTATCGAGCTATTATATCGAGTCACCATCAGTACTTTATTTGCATATTTAGATAGTATTATAGCATCTGAAGCGGCGAGTATAGGCGGCGAGTCTATGATGATATAATCATAATGTGCATTCATTTCTGACATTAGCTCGCCAAATTTATCACTAGCCAACAGTGTAGTCGGATTGTGTGGCTGCTTGCCTCTCGGCATGAAATCAATGTGATCCATGGTAGTAGGATGCACAAAGTTAGCCAATCTATTATCAGCCGGTAAGCTATCATCCTGTGATAGTTGATGATTCTGTGATAAATAGTCTGCCAAGCCAGAATCTTGCTCCATATTGAACATCTTATGTAGCTCACCTAAGCGCATATCTGCATCTATAATCAACACTTTTTTATCAAGCTGCGCAAATACTTCGGTTAAATTAGCAGATATAAATGATTTACCAACACCTGGGCTTTCACCTGAGATAAGTATAACCTTAGCACGATGACCGGCCTTACCCACATTTGGCATGCCGAACATGAGGTGTGTTCTTAAGCTTTTGATAGCTTCATAGCTCAAGCTATCATGATCAGTATAAGCCAGTAAACGATTAGGTGCTTTCTTGTTTTTACCCAGTCGTGTTAGTGACGGAGAACGTGGAACGGTAGCAATCACAGGCACACCCGTTTTAGCCTCCAAGCGGTCAGGGTCTTTAACTGTATTTCTAAGCAGATTTCTGAGGAATACTAGTAGTGTTCCTAACAGGGCTCCTGATAGCAATGCCAACATTATTATCAACTGCTTTTTCGGTGCAATGGTCCGGTAAGTACTAATAGGCAGATCAATAATACGCGCGTAACCAACTTGACCTGCTTTTACTATTTTTAACTGTTGATAGTTCTTGAGCATAGTAAGATAAATTTCTCTATTGATACCTGTATCTTCTGATAGTTTCAAAAACTCTCTCTGTACTTCAGGTAGTTCTTCAATTTTGCTATCTATTTCTTGTCTTTTATCGTCCAATACTTCAATTTGATCGTTAATTTGAATAACGAGAGGGTGCTCCTCAGTATAATAAGTCGTCAATTCTGCTTTTTTGAGTTTTAGCTCACTGAGCTGATTATCAATTTCAGAGCTTTTCCCTACGAGTAATTCAGATTCTTGACTAATATCAATAGTGCCAGATTTTTCACGGAATTCATTGAATAATGCCTCAGATTCATCAAGCTTTTGTTTGAGTAAAGGTATCTGCGATTCCATAAATTTCAAAGTTTTGGTGGTTTCTTCAGAGCCTCGAGATTCATTTTGGGCAATATAAGATAAAATAATTTGCTTTAAGACTAACGTTATTTGTGGTTGGTTTGAACCGATGAGCGACAGTTGAATAATTCCTGTCTTTCCGCCTTTTTCTACTACGGTCAAAGCACCATTGATAGCATCTGTTGCATTCTGTAGTGACTGTTTGCTAATACTAATAGAGTGGTTATCAGAGGGTAGATCATTGACTGTTATCTTAATAATGCCTTCTGAACCTCTAAAGCGATGTGGTTGATTAAGCTGCCCTTTGAAGTCATCGAAGCCATTACTTAGTGTAAAACCTTTATCAGATTTCACTAAAGTAAACGATTGATTTAAGTAGGTTGGTGAGACATCAAACTGACTGATTCGTACTTGACCATCTTCAGTATCAAGTACTACGCCTTCTGCAGTATTGACTTGAGTAGAGGTTTGATTGGTTTTTATTCTATCTAGAGAACTAACCCCAGGATCGCTTAATCGAACATCCAAATGCAAAAGATCAACGACTGGCTCTAATACCATACGCGACTTTATCAGTTCAGATTCAGTGAGCGCAGTGCTGTTCTGTGGAGCCAATAAATCTGAGATATTTTCACCAAGCGCTGATATACCTTGCGCATTATTATCAATTTGTATCAAGGCGTCTGATTTGAAGGTAGGGTTTTCATAGCGGCTATACAAAATGCCTATAACCAAACCTAATAGAGCAAAAAAAGCCACGACTTTCCAGCCACGCAACAAGATCAATACTAAGCCCAATATGTCAATATCATCGATATCTTTTTCAGCAGTATGCTTTGATAAATTGTTTGAATCTGTATTCATAAATATTCACTACTCAACTGATTTTATTAAACCACGGATCCAAACTATCAATAATATCTTGTTTGGCAGTCTCAAATGCTGATTCGCTATGACCATAAGGATCGGCAACATCTTTGTCAATCCAATGTCCAATCCTAAACGTCTTGCCACGGCAATGGGGCCACTGATCTTCAATCCATTTGCTTTGACTGGTTGACATAGTCAAGATTATATCTGCCTTTACCGTTAATGATTCAGTAATCTGCTTAGCGATATGTTCATTCATATTCGAATTAATCGCTGCGCTACTTGCTGTCATAACTTCTAAGGCTTTTGGGTCAGCAGGATTACCAACGACTGCTGATAGACCAGCAGAGTCAATATGTTTTTGTGGATAGTGATCCTTTAAAATAGCAGCAGCTATTGGGCTACGACATATGTTACCGACACAGACCACTAAAATATTATTAAAACTCATAATGAATACCTACTAATCGAATTCTCGTAAAATTAATACTTATAAATCTGCGAGACCTCTGATAGCCGAACTCGATGGCAGTAATGAGCTCAGAACACGATTCCAACGAGTTAAGCCAGTAGGATCAACATAGACAATATCGTTTGATTGCATCTCGAAGCGATTAGCTAGCGGAAAGCTGGTAATGGATTGCATATCTACGTAATAGATATTGGTATAGGGATTGCCAGGAGTATCGCGAACCACATATATTTTGGCAGCATTGGCTGTAAAGGAGTTTAATCCTTGTGATTCGCCTAATACTTGCGCCAAGCTCAGCCCTTGCTCGAGAATAGGAACCGGTTCTACTTTGCCAAACTCACCGAGCACATATACTTTATTACGGCTTTGACTATTAACATGAATGGAGTCGCCATCTCGCAAATAAATTTTGTTGGCTGATGA
>JBBSUA010000130.1:0-5938 GCA_038235315.1 Pseudomonadales bacterium
GTCTTTGATATATAGCTTTAAAATATAATATCTGATACTTCTATAAATATACGGTTTTGACAGCGCATTAACGTAAAGCTATCAAATGCGCACACTTGATAGCTTAAATGACGTGACCAGTTATCTGATGCACGACTTTTTCCTTACAATATCTATATATGATTCTTAGACAACAGACTTAAACATTAACGCCATAAGAAGCTGCTAATGGTCCTAAACCACCACTGAAGCCTTGA
Source organism: Pseudomonadales bacterium (assembly GCA_038235315.1). Classification (GTDB taxonomy): domain Bacteria; phylum Pseudomonadota; class Gammaproteobacteria; order Pseudomonadales; family Moraxellaceae; genus Psychrobacter. The sequence continues at coordinate 237 of JBBSUA010000130.1, forward strand.
CCAACGGCACGGAATTTCCAGTCACTATTATGACGATATAATTCACCAAAGATCATGGCTGTTTCAGTGCTGCCATCTTCTGATAGGTCGTAACGAGCGATTTCAGCTTGACCATTATCATTAACGACACGAATATAGGCATCACCAACTTGACCGAAATTTTGGTTACGGCTTTGGCCTTCATAAATAATGGCACAGAGCGCTACTTTATTAACATCAGCTGGAATACTGGCTAGGTTGACTTTGATTGCTTCATCATCGCCGTCGCCTTCGCCAGTACGGTTGTCGCCAGTGTGTTCAACTGCGCCATTATCTGATTTTAGATTGTTAAAGAAGATAAAATCTTGGTCATTGCGTACTTTACCGCCTTCATTGACCAAAAAACCAATCGCATCTAAGTCAAAATCTTGACCATCAGTTGCGCGTGGATCCCAACCAAGACCAACAGTAATATTGGTTAGACCAGGTGCTTCTTTCGATAAGTTTACGTTGCCGCCTTTCGTTAAGCTAATAGCCATGTAATTGTCCTTTGATTTAGTTGTTTAGTGGATTTATTGTTTGATACATTTAGGGTAAATGATTGAACTAAAAAATACAGCATTTCATACCGTCAAATATCTAGGACATCAAGAATAACTCAGTTATAACGCTGAATGCACCTTAAGTCCTATATATCTTCAAGTTTTACTATACTAAGCACTTACAGACTAAGCAAGTCGTATTTTGTGCGTATGTATTACACTTAGTAAGTAAGTTGTCTTGATTACAAATCCATTGAACGCGAATAAAAAAACAGGCTATACCAAATAATTGATATAGCCTGTTTACATCGACAAGATGCTTTTTCTCTAAAAAATTAAGCCAAGCAATTTAGCCTAAAACTTTCAATCTAATTGCTTGGTTTTCATCGTTGTCTCCTCATGAGCGTCTTTTAACGCTTCCATCTTGCGGTGCTTAAGCGACGCTAGTAACGCCCAACCAATAAAAGCGATACCAATTAGACCCGTGATAAGCTCTGGCACATGGAGCTTCACCGACAATAGCATAATAAGTGCCAACGCACCGATAGCATAATGCGCACCATGCTCTAAATAGATGAACTCATCAAGTGTGCCTTTATCAACCAAAAAGATAGTCATTGAACGCACGAACATAGCACCAATGGCTAAACCTAGCATTATTACAATAACGTCATTGGTAATAGCGAAAGCACCGATAACGCCGTCGAAACTAAATGAAGCATCGAGCACTTCTAAGTATAAGAAGCCAATAATACCGCCACGTAAGATAGCACTAGTGACTTCACCAGTACTGTTGCCGTCTTCATCAAGCTCTTCTTCAAGATCACCTTCAAGCATACCTGAGATAACTTGCACGCCCAGATAAATTAAAATGCCCCAAACCCCTGCGATAAGTACTGCTGCCGCTTGCGCATCATTAGCAAATGACACCGCAATCATCAACACAATAAGGGCAATAAATACACTCATTGCATCTACTTTACCAAACTTAGCCAAACGGCTCTCAAGCCAATGGAACCAATGCACGTCTTTATCATCGAAGACAAAGTTTAAGAATACTAATAATAAGAAAATACCACCGAAAGCCGATATCTCAGCCTGATGCGCAAGTAATTTGGCCGAGTATTCGGTTGGGTTATTCAGTGCTAAAGTGATAACCTCCATCATTCCTAAGTCAGCCGTGACCGCTACGATGACAATCGGGAATACCAAACGCATACCGAAGACAGCAATCAAAATACCTACGGTTAAGAATATCATTTTCCAAAAGGCATCCCAGCGCTTCAATACTGATGCGTTGACTACTGCGTTATCAAACGATAACGAGATTTCCATCACGGCCAAAATAGCGGTAATGGATAATGTGGATAACATGCCACTTATACCACTGTGTGAATATCCCCACCAAGCTGCTACCGCTAGGGCAATAGCCGTGAAGATAAAATCTAAATAAAAATGTCTCATGACATATCCTGTCTGATTGCGTAAGCTAATGTCGGTTGAAGCTGATTTTTAATATCGGCTTAGTCTTGGTCTAATATAGACAGACACCCTAAAAAGCAGCTATCGCTAGCCACTTTTTAGGGATAAAATTAATAGAAAGATAAAGCATTGTAGGCAGTTTTACTACAGAAAAATGCGTTATTTTACAATTATTTGACTTTACTTTTAATCTGCTTGTTATGGGGATTGATGACTAGAAGTAAAGCCTTCAAAATTTATAATATACTTCTGTAATAAACGAGAATGAGAATTTAGATATCAACGCCATACTGCTGACACATGGCTTGCAAACCGCCTGCATAACCTTGTCCAACCGCACGGAATTTCCACTCAGCATTATGGCGATAGACTTCACCAAATACCATAGCGGTCTCAACAGAATAGTCTTCTGCTAAATCAAAGCGCACGACTTCAGTGCCAGTCTCTTCATTAACAACCCGAATAAAGGCGTTAGCGACTTGACCGAAGTTTTGACTGCGAGCAGCAGCATCATGAATAGTGACCGTCACGACGATCTTATCAACATCAGCAGGGACTTGGCTAAGATTAACTTTAACCACTTCATCATCGCCATCACCTTCGCCAGTACGGTTGTCACCAGTATGCTCAACAGCACCGTTATCAGACTTTAATTGATTATAAAAAATAAAGTCGTGATCGCCGCGTACTTTGCCCGCAGTGCTCAATAAAAATATGCTGGCATCAAGGTCAAACTCGGCACCTGAGGTGGCGCGTTCATCCCAACCAAGTCCGATAAGAAGCTTATTGAGGTTAGGATCTGTTTTAGTTAGCGATAAATTACCGCCTTTATTAAGTGACAAAGCCATGGGTATGTCCTTTTATTAGAGTAATGGAAAATTATTGGATTGGTGAGAAGTGATTAAAGCAATACAATCTGTAAGCATAAAATGTAGGAATCGAACATTTTACAACGATCTATCATAACAACAAAAAATGACCTAATCAAAGCTGATAAGGTCATTACTAGTGATGTTTATGTTGTTTTAACGCAAATAGTGCTCATTTACTAAGAAATGAGTTTTTTAAAATATGCAATGGCAAGTTATTTAAAATTCAGAACTACGTTGACGAATCTCAAAGCTTTGATGGATAGGTCTTTTTATATCAAAATCAAAGCCAATCGTTTGATGAGTAACATTAATAATGTCATAGCGTTCAGTTAACTGCTCATCAAGCTCAAAGCGGGTAAAGTTGTTTGAAAAGTATAATACGCCGTCAGCCGTCAAACGATTCATAGCGCGGTTGATTAACGCGGCATGATCGCGTTGAACATCAAAAGTACCTTGGAACTTCTTAGAGTTTGAAAAAGTTGGTGGATCAATAAAGATAATATCAAATTGTTCGGTATTGTCTTTAATCCACTCAAAGATATCAGCGGCGACAAATTCATACTTACTGCGACTGACGTCAAGACCGTTGAGTACGAAGTTTTGTTTACCCCAGTCTAGATAATTCTGTGATAAATCGACACTGGTTACTTTCTTAGCGCCTGCAAGTGCAGCGTGTACACTAGCCGTGCAAGTATAAGCGAACAGATTGAGTACGGCTTTACCCTTACTATTAGCTTTAATCCGCATTCGCATATTGCGATGATCGATGAACAACCCTGTATCAAGGTAATCAGTAAAGTTAACATAAAAGTAGGCGTCATCTTCGCGGGCTATATAGAATTTGCCTTTTTTCTCAGTATTGCCTTGCTTGCTATATTGATCGTTACCAGACTGGCGCGCGCGAGTTTTGATAAAAATCTGTTCACGATTAATATCAAAGACTTCGCGGATACCCATCAATGCTAGATTAAAGCGCTTTTTGGCGGTCTCAGGTGGAATGGTTTTGGGTGGTGCATACTCTTGTACATGGACATAATCGCCATATAAATCAATGGCAACCTTAAAGTCAGGGAGATCAGCATCATAAACCCGTATATTACTGGCTTTTTCTTTATTCGCTTGTTTTCTTAGGCGACCCAAATTCTTTTGTAGACGGTTAATGAAGTCTTGACCTTCCTCAGACTCAATCTCACGCTTCTCAAATCGACTCATTAAATTGCCAACTTGCCCAGCAATCAAACGCCCGTAGCGGAAATAAACCGTGATAGCACCATTATGACAGCGCAATGTTTTTGGCTCTTTAATAGGTAGAATATCAACTTGTTCGACATTGGCCGCGAGAATACCCAGCATTGGATTAACGCCACTACCAGCAAAGCTATCTTGTAAGATAAGCCCCAACGCCTGATAAAGTGGGCGGATGTAATCTTCATCGCCCAAGCGCTCGCCGTAAGGCGGGTTGGTGATGATTAGCGGATTACTTAATCGACCATCATTGACCATTGGACGCAATGTTTTACTAAGCTGATCAAGAGCGCGAGTCTCAAGATCGAGTAGCGGTAATAAGTCTTGTAGACCCGCCGCTATAATATTTTTCTCAGTAGCAAGAATCGCACCGCTGTCAGCATCAAAACCTAAAATTAGTGGTAATGTATCGGGCTGCTCATAAGCGATGGCTAATGCCTCACGGAACCGCGTTTGCGCGTCATCTATCATCGCGGTCCACAGCGTTTCGTCATGATGTTGCCACTGATAAAATCCAAACTGATTGGCAGCCTTGTCAATACCTACCGCATAATCGCAATGCATTAATAATGCTTCGATAATAAAGGTGCCTGAACCACACATGGGATCTATTAAGGCATTATAAAAAGGGGCATTGTTATCCTCATTCTTTTTATGCCAGCCGGCGCTGTACAAAAGTGCTGCCGCTAAATTTTCTTTTAGCGGTGCATCAGTCATTGCGACACGATAGCCACGACGATGTAGGCTAGTACCTGACAAGTCTAAATACAGCTCAGCTTGTTTATCATTGACCGTTGCAAAAATAGCGAAATCTGGGTTTTTACTGTCGACGTTCGGACGACTGTCGTAAACTTCATTAAAAGTATCCGCAATCGCATCTTTAACGCGCAACATCGCAAACTGTTGACTGACCGCAACACGCTTATCTACAGATAAACGAATAGCAAAGGTCTGCTCCAACCCAAACTGAGTGGTCCAATCGACAGATTTTGCTAATCCATAAAGCTGCTCTGCCACATCATATTCAGTATTGATGTTTTTGCGTTTGATAAGCATTAATACCCGCGACGCTACCCGTGACCACAGACAAATCGTATATAAATCTTGAAGCGTTCCAGTGACCGTTAAGCGCCCTGTGCTTTTGATTTCGCTGGTTATACCAAAGCTGGTAAGCTCAGTCTGTAACGGTACTTCAAGCCCATCGGCACAAGTAATAATGAGGTCGAGCGACAATGCCTGTGAAGAGGTTGGCAAAGATGCGGGCGTGGTTGGTTCGGTCATACGGTTACCTGTGGGCTAAATGGGTGGGACAGCGTGTTTAACCGGTAATTTTAACATAATTCGTTGTTATGCGTCCCAATAACGCATAACTATGACTAAAAAGTAGCTGATATTGATTATGTGTATGGGGAAAGCTGAATAGTCTTTAATACTATTATTTATCGTCTTTAGTCAGTGATACCTCAGTAGGCACTACTTGAGTCGTCGTCGCAAATGGCTTAGTCGCAATAGGGTAATCGACATCTTTTGGCATCAGCAAGCGCATATGCGGGTAGGGGGTTGAGATGTTCGCCGCGTCAAA
>JBBSUA010000131.1:0-5927 GCA_038235315.1 Pseudomonadales bacterium
AAAAAGACTGACAATTGCCAGTCTTCATTGTTTTACTTATTCATACATCCATTAAAGAATATACCGATTTAAGCGGGTTTTTGTGGCTTCTTGAGATCCAATCCTGTTGTGCATTGCTGTAATTCTTGTTGCATTTTTTTCACATAGGGTAGAGTGGAGGGATCTTTTTTATCTTGGGCATAACTTTCAATCTCCCACATCTGACCAATAGTCATTTTGCTACGAACATCGATAGTACAACTGCATAACTTATTAGCTGTGCTTTTGTCAGCGACTTTATATTTGACGGCGCCACTAACACATTTATTGATGTTGTCTTGCTTGATATCGAGAGCATTTGCTTGTGGGATAGTCATAATGCCAATCAGCGCTAAAGGTAATATTTGCAAAAGCTTCATAATCGTCCTTTCATGTTCAGTTTTGATAAGCAAAAATTAATTAGAATTATCAATTTCGATAAGAATCAAATTTATATTGGGTATATATAAATGTAGTAGCTGATACCATAGCAAGTATTTTTACCAAAAAATACTGCGTACGTGCTGTATTGATGCAAGTAAACGTTACGCTTATGTTTACATCAGCAACTCACTACTTCTGATAGTGTGTCGGATCAGCAATGCCAACTTGAGCAAAACCTTGACGGCGTAACGTGCAGCTATCACACGTACCACAAGCGCGTCCGTGACTGTCTGCTTGATAACAAGAAATGGTCTGAGCGTAATCGACGCCCAGCGATAAACCAAGTTCAATGGTTTGCGCTTTAGACAGTTGCTGCAATGGGGTTTGAATACTCAAATGATGACCAGTAACGCCAGCTTTGGTAGCGAGGTTCGCCATATGCTGAAACGCGGCGATATATTCAGGGCGGCAATCAGGATAGCCAGAGTAGTCAACAGAGCTGACGCCAATGACGATATGATTGGCATCTGTTACTTCAGCGACAGCAAGAGCATAGGATAAAAATATGGTATTGCGAGCGGGCACATAAGTGTTAGGGATAGCGTCATTGTCTATTTCGTCGCGTTTTTTATTTGGGAATTTATCTGCATCACCGTCAGGAACAATCATGCTGTGATCCGTCAATGAAGAGCCGCCAAGCTGCGCGATATCAATATCGATAACTCGATGATTAACGCCTGCAGTTTCAGCAATAGTCTTAGCGGCTACCAGCTCACTGTTATGGCGCTGACCATAATTGAAGCTGACAGCAGTCACTGCTGCATAACGCGCCTTTGCCCAATAAAGGCAAGTGACTGAATCGAGGCCACCTGACAATAGCACAATGGCATTTTCAGCTTTATTAGTATCATTGTGTTCAGTTTTTTGTTTAGGGAGGTCATTATTTTGAGTAGTATGCGTCATAGTCACTTCTGTCGTTAATAAGCTAAAGAGAGATATTCTATCAAAATTGCGCTGCTTGCAAAACCTTCCACTCTGACCTTTCAACCAAAAGAGAAAATCCCTACAATCAATCCTGTGTTTTGACTACATTATTGACACGGTCGAATGAACCTTAAATTATGTCACTTCACAAAAAAACCAGCTACTTACATTATAAATGCGTAAATAGCTGGTTTTTTTGAGCACAATATTCTATTTATTAAGATTTAATGTATCAAGATTCTTTTGCAAAGACTGGTAACGGATCAAAATTCACCTCAGAGCGTGGTAACCTTGCCACGTCTTGCATACGCCAATCATCTTTACCACCGTGGCTCACTTGCAGATAATACTTAGCTTTAACCGGATCTATATCTACTTGGGCACTGTATTTATTGCCGTTTTCATGCTTTAACACGACATCATGGTCTTTTTTGATGTCAGTGGCGTGAGAGATGGACAAGTCCAACGTATCAGGATAGGTGAGTGTCTCACCATTAAGTAGCTTACCACTTTGCAAGCTTTGTTGCGGATAGTCGAGATAAAAAGTGATATCGCCATCAGAAGAAAATTGCATTTTACCGTGCAAATCTAAATCGTAGGTAAGCTTGTCGCGTGATACATCATGATATAGCGTCTTGCCATCCATATACCAGTCATCACGCACCACGCTGTCACGAATCTGATAAGAGTAATAAACGAACCAAAGGCAAGCGACTACTACAAACGCTGGCATACCAATAACAAAGATAATCACCATGTAGTTCTTATACCATGGTTGACTGTCTTGATGCTTGAAGTTCGGTGAGGGAGTCGGTGTAGACATAAAGTACCTGCTAAAAAGTGACCTACTAAAAAATGACCTATCAAACGTATCGAATAAATTTAACTGCTACAAGCTATCAGTTTAATGAGCATTAATAATCATTACTATTATAGCTTGATTTATAAAATGCTGCACAAGCTAAGCACTTGATAAATTTAAATATCTAAAAAAATAAACTCATCAAATACCTACTGACCTTGAGTCGTAAAGGTATTTTCTTTACTCACTGAGTATTTACCATCTTCGCTAACCACTTGTAGCGTCACAGGAGTCTGTCCTTCATTGATAATATCAGGATCACCGTAAATACTTACTGGCATGTCAAAACTTTCACCCGGACTAAGGGGCACATCGTTGAAACGTACCTGCAAGCTTAGACCGTCTTCCGGTGCTAAGGTGATTTTGTAAGCGTGGTCATCTTGGGTTTTATTGGTTAGCTTTACAACGTAGCTGTTCTCAATCATGCCTTGAGCATTTAGCGAAGATAACTGATTACGGTCACGACGAATATCAATTTCTAAAGGCACACGATCTGTCAAGGCATAAATCAGTCCACCACATAGCACGGTAAGCAGCGCTAAGTAAGCAAACAGTCGCGGACTAAATACTCGACTTTTCTCTTTTTCAGCCAATTGACGCTCTGTTGTATAGCGAATCAGTCCACGTGAATAGCCGACTTTATCCATAACGTCATTACAGGCATCAACGCAGGCGGCGCACTGAATACAAGCGACTTGCAAACCATCACGAATATCGATACCAGTAGGGCAGACCTGTACACACATTAGACATTCAATACAGTCACCTAAATCGTCGGGGTTGGTGCCTTTTTTACGGGTACCGCGAGGCTCACCGCGTTCATAATCATAAGAAACAATAAGGGTATCTTTATCAAACATGACGCTTTGAAAACGGCCATAAGGGCAGATTTGGATACACATTTGCTCACGCATATAGCCAGCATTGACGTAAGTAGAAAACGCAAAAATGAACACAGAAACCCATATCCACGTTGACCAATCAGGAAAGGGGATAAAACCTATCATCTGCCAGCTTTGATACAGGGCGTCTGTCCCTGATACATAACTGACAAAGGTAGTGGCGGTAATCATCGAGAACACGAACCAGATAAAATAAACTAAAAAGCGCTTAAAAGCTTTTTTGGGACCCATTGGCTCTTTATCGAACTTAATGCGTTTGTTACGATCACCAATTACCCATTTTTCAACATATTGATACAGGTGTGTCCAGATTGTCTGCGGGCAGGCATAACCACACCATACCCGTCCAGCATAAACTGTCACCATAAATAGAGTAAAGGCTGCAATAAGCGCAAACGCCGCGATAAAGTAAAAATCTTGGGTTAAAAAAGTCATCCCAAAAATATAATAATGCTGAGAGGGGACGTCAAACCAAATTGCCTGTCTACCGTTATAGCGCAACCACGGTATAATCAAAAACAACGCCAAAAATGCATACATACTGACAACACGGATATTTTGATAAAACCCTGTGACAAATCTAGGATGAATGCGTTTCTTTTCGGCGTTAAGATCGACCTCAATAACAGGAATTCGATTGGGTTGCGGTGCTGACATAAACGTGCCTCTTTTAAAAAAAGAATCAGTCTGCTGGCATGAGTAACAAACATCTATTACAAAGGTGAGATGTGTGAGTGTGCGCTGTCATCAATGTCAGTAAGTCGTTGAACTCAGCATCGTAGTTTGTTGCAAACACAGATGACAATCCAACAACCAAATGAGAGATTATAAAGAAAGAATTAAAATAAAAAACTATCAAATCAAAAGCTGATTCATTTGCTATTCTTATAGCCTTTATTTTAACATTACCCTTACTGTAAATGGGGATATAATACAAAAAAACAATCATTCTAAAGATGAAAATAGTAATGCTTAAGCCGTTTATTATACGCTATCAATATGAGCATAATACTAAAAATAAAAAGGAGAACTGCAATGACAGTTCTCCTTTTATTGAATCTTGCTATTCCATAACTAATCAGTAGCTTAATGACTACTTTAACAATTTTCTTAACAAACTAAGTTATTGCTGATGTAACCACGTCTTTAGTAAGTCTTAGTTAGCAATTTCAGCTTCTGTTTTAACTATAGGAGCCGTGGCGTTGGCAGTCATATTGGGTGCTTGGTTAGTTTTCATTGTCTTGTCAGACAGTGAATAAATATAAGACACAACTAACATGATTCGTTCATTACCAAGTTTAGTTTCCCACTGTGGCATAACGCCAGCACGACCATAACGTAAGGTATTTCGTACAGTCTCACGTTCCCCACCATATAACCAAACTGTATCAGTCAAGTTGGGTGCACCCGCCGAAATCATACCTTTAGCATTTTTACCATGGCACAGCGCGCAATTTTGTTGAAAAATAGCACTACCTTTAGCAACTAAAGCTTTATCGAGTGTGCCATTTGCTTTGTTACCATTGTTAGATGATAACGACAGCACGTATTCAGAAGCTGCACGGACACCGTCCTCACCAATTTGATCACGCCATGCTGGCATACCGCCTACACGACCTTTATGCAATGTGGTCAAAAGATTTGTAGCTTCACCACCATACAACCAATCGTTATCGGTTAGGTTGGGGTAGCCCGTTGCACCTTTAGCATTTGAGCCATGACAAACGGCGCAGTTCTGTAGGAACAAGCGACTACCAACTTTCAGTGCTTCTGGATTTTCAGAGAGTTTTTCGATAGCAGGAGCAAGCGCAGCAATCTTATCATCAATCTGAGTTTGCAAATCTGCTGGTGGTGACTCACTGCGGCGTAGTGTTGTTTGCAACTCTGATAAGGCACTTAGAGTCTGTGCCGCATCACTAGCATTCGCTTTTGCCAAGATACTTTGCTCAAAGTTATCAGTAAATATTTTATTGTTGCTTTCAAGCTCACTATTTAGCTCATTAGAAGAAGTCCATGGTACAGTTTCACCATCAACCTCCACAGTAGCAATACCATCCCAATGTGCTGGGAACATAGCAGGGAAGAACACCCAATAAGCAATACCCCAAGCGATAGAGCCAAAGAATATCACCAACCACCACTTAGGAAGTGGCTTGTCATATTCTCGGATACCGTCATATTCATGACCTGTCGTACCGTCTTCTTCAACTTCTGGTTTAAATTTCAATACCATTAGTAAGACGCCTAGGATAAAAAGCCAGCAGGCGAAACTTATTATGGTAATCCAAGAACTCCAAAAAAATGTCATCGTTTATCCTTATTGCGCTGCTCGTCAGATAAAGCCTTTATATCTTTATCATCAAGCGCAAGTTGTGCATCTTCTTCAAAGCGTTTTTTGTTTTTTGGTGAATACGCCCACCAAGCAATACCTAGGAAAGCCACAAAAGCAGAAATAGTCGCAATAATTTGTAATTCAACCATGCCCATTAGCGCTGCCCTTCCATTGCAGTACCTAACTGCTGAAGATAGGCAACTAGAGCGTCAAGCTCAGTGGCACCAAGGACGGCATCTGGCGCTCCATCGATATCTTCTTGAGTATATGGAACACCGAAACGATCACGGAATAAGCGCATCTTAGTTTGAACATTTGTACCATTGACTTCATTATCAGCAAGCCAAGGGAAACCAGGCATAACTGACTCAGGAACCAACGAACGCGGATCCATTAAATGTTGTTTTTGCCAGTCTTCAGAGTAACGACCGCCAACACGGGCTAA
>JBBSUA010000132.1:0-5917 GCA_038235315.1 Pseudomonadales bacterium
ATGACTCAGGCCACAGCACGATATCGCGTCCCCACTCACTGCGGGTCAAAGTGGCATAGATTTTTAACGTTTCGACTTGATATTCAGTCAGCCACTTTAGATCTTGTGGGATATTACCTTGAATGAGCGACACTGATAAATCGGGTGTGCCTTTTGGTTTCGTCCACTGAGGATTAATTAGCCACAGCGATGTACTGATGACCAATAACCCTACTGTAGCAATGGCATAGCCTGCCCGGCGACGCAACAGCTCAACTGCACTGGCGGCTAGTAGTACGGCGACAAATGAAACCGCAAACACGCCAACGACAGGTGCTAAAGAAGATATCCAATACTGCTCAGTGAACGCATAACCTACGAATAACCAAGGAAATCCTGTGAATAGCCACGTCTTTAGCCATTCTTGTAATATCCAAAGGGCGGCAAAAGAAAAAGGCTGCTTACCGACCATCCGATTGAAAGCCAATGCCAAAAAGCCATGAAACAGACCCATGCCCAGACCCATTATGGCAATTAAGATAAGTGCTAGCCAAGCTGGGGTATCGCCATAATCATGAATCGAGGTGTAGAGCCAAAAAGCACCGACGCACCACAACCCCATGCCGTAAGCCTCGCCAATAATAAAAGCACGTTTGCCACTCATAACTGGCATCAAGAGCGCATATAAAATTGCTGGCGATACGAAGGCTATGGGCCAAAACCCATACGGTGCTAAGGCTAAAATAAACATCGCTCCTGCTGACCAAGCCAGTACGATAGATAGACTTAGTGACATTTTTTTTGACTTATTAGCGTTTAGACGCTTTTGCAAATCAACGGTAGACAGGCGCATATTCAGTATCCAAAATGACAAAACATAGAACAATAACTTCATCTTATGATTCAGCTAGCGAGTAGCCAGTCGACACTGTACTACTCTCTTAAAATCAAACCCGCCCATGATACCAGTCTGTACTCATAAATGGGAAAATTTGCATACAACCTATCGTCAATAATTCAGACGAAAAAAAACACGACCGCAATCGTGTTTCTTTATTTAGGAGTACTAAGTTTAAGTCTCCTAAATTTCAGCTTAATAATAACCTATTAAGTATTAATTTAATGACTGCCTATTAAGACTTGATTATTGGGATCCACTTTGGTCAGCTCCAAATCATTGATGGAGCGCCCTTCTACGTCAATAACCGTAATTTGCCAGTTATCAATATTTACACTCTCTCCTTCCAAGTCACTCACATAGCCAAGCGCCTGCATGACAAGACCGCCCATCGTATCGACATCGGTATCATCAAAATTACTGCCCAACTCGTCATTGCAGTCTTCAATGACCGTAGAGGCTTGCACACACCAAGTGTTAGGCTTCTCCGGATGTACGACGATATTATTAATATCACTATCTTCGTCGAAGTCATCATGCTCATCGACGATATCGCCAACGATTTCCTCTAACAGATCCTCCATCGTGACCACACCTCCAAAGTTGCCAAACTCATCGACCACGATAGCCATATGTACTTGCGTACGTTGTAAAGAGCGCAGCAAGGTGTCAGAACGTGCCGTCTCACTAATATAGAGCGGTTGACGCACAAGATCTTTTAGACGTTTGCTGCTGATTTTATCTTCTTGATCGCGCAGCATATGTACTAAGATCGGAATGAGATCTTTAGCCAGCAAAATCCCAATGACGGCATCATCATCTTGACTGTCGAATACGGGATAGCGAGAATGAGTCGTCTCAAGGATAATATCCATGACTTCGGCAAGACTGGTACTCTCGTGCAAACTTACGACCTGCGGACGTGGCGTCATGATTTCGCGTACTTGAGTGGCGGGCAAATCCAGCACGCCCTCAAGCATATCTACCGTATCAGGCTCTAAAAATTGGCGCGACTGCTGCACTAAGCTAATAAGTTCATCGCGGGTTTCGGGGGCGGTCGATAGCCAGCGTTTTAAGCCGCGCATCGACCAACTACTCGGGCTGGGAGTGTCGTCAGACATGGTGGTGTGAGTTAACCTCTTTAGTAAATGTTGATTAGTAAACGTCAAAACAATAGATGGGGACTAAACGTTTAAATAAAATGGGCTATTGATTATCGCATAATAGCTTGCCACTCTACATTAAGTTTACTTTATCGCATGCCTCACTGACATTCAACGATAAAATTATCCAAATTGTATTGTCAGTGTGTTATAAATTTTGCTATGGTCAAAGCCTTCCTATACACAGTATACGCCTATGTCACTACGCCCATTTTTTTCGCGGCTGTTTTCGCCACGCAAAAACAAACCTCATGTCTCAAACCGTAATGAAGGTGGTCACCATCAACGTCATACATGGTGGCATTATATTGTGCGTTTTCTCATCGTCGTTGCCATGATATTATCCGCCGTTTGGCTATTGATGGCTATTTGGTATCAGTTTGGCGCGCAATCCCCAATAACGTGGATGGCAACAACTGTTATTGTTGGTTTGCTCACTGCCTTGCTGAGTATACGTTATTGGTCAGCATTGGTTAGTAGCAGTAATAAGCAAATCTTTAATAATAAAAAACCTAGCAAATGGCTAGCGGGATGTTATGCGATTATTTGGCTCATCGGTGCTGGCTGGTTTGTCTCAATTACGCCACAACAGCAGCGTGACTGGCAACCTGACGTCAATCAAATGCTCTCCTATCAGCGCGATGCCAGTAATCCTGATTTGATTACATTTACAAACGTACGCAATTTTGACTGGAAAAATGAAGACGAAGCAACTGAACATTGGGAGACGCGTACTGTTGATATGTCAAAATTATCGGGAGTCGATATTATCAACTCTTACTGGATGGGTCCGCTGATTGCACATACGCTAGTGAGTTTCCGCTTTGAAGATGATAGACCGCTATCCTTATCGCTTGAGATTCGTAAAGAAAAGGGCGAGAAATTTTCAGCGCTAGGGGGATTTTTTAAGCGCTTTGAGCTGATACTCATTGCTTCTGAGGAGCGCGATATTATTTATACGCGTACCAATGCCCGCGGTGAGCAAGTGTATCTCTTCCCTATCAGTCATCTGCAACAAAGTGAAGTAAAGTCGCTGTTTGAATCTTATTTAACGGCTGCTGATGAATTGAATGTAAAGCCTGCGTGGTATAACACCTTGACCAGTAACTGTACCAATATCATTTTTTATATGGCGCGTATCGTCAGTGGTGACAGGCTACCTTGGGATTATAGAATCTGGGTCTCAGGTTGGCTGCCCAATTACTTATATGATATTGGTATGCTCAATGCCAATCCCGAAAAAAACAAACCGCTTAAACGAAGTGTAGCTACTGAAAAAAATGGACAAACATGGTCAATGGACAAGTGGTACGAGCAGGCACATATCAATCCAAAAGTCGTCGGATTCGATAATCAGTCCACTTTAGATACGAGTCATAACAGCATTGAATTCTCTAATCAAATTCGCCAAGGTATTCCTATTCCAGCACTTGCCGATTCCAAAACTGAAGCGGATGCACAAGCCAAGTCTGCTATAGTCAGTCTTAAATGAATAAGGTACAAATATTTTAAGCGTGCTATTGGTATAATTTTTCCTTGCTTGCTGTGTCTACGCTGACAGAGGCTACGCAAAATTTATACCAATAGCACTGTATTTATTTTAAAATGGATCGACTATAGCAGTGCTGCTGAACACCAATGATAATGGTTAAGGAGATACCCAGTTAACCACACGTGTCTCCATTTCCTCCTCATCCATACCCGTTTCAGTCACGCAGCGCCCTGCTACCCCAATGTTAGCCGCACGCATTTGTTGTTGTGTCGCTACCGCATCTTTGGTCACTAGTAAATGCCAGCTTGGCAATGTCTGCCCTTTATACAGACGCTTATAGGCACAGTGAGCAGGCAACCACATCATCTTTGGTAGCTTCTCAATCGTCAACTGGATACAGTCTGGGACATACTCTTGGCGTGTGTCATAGTGCTGGCAGTAACCTGTCTCACAATTCATCAGTTGGCAGGCGACATCAGTATATTCCACCAAGTCTTCGTCTACATTCCCATTCTCATCTTCATCGATATATTTAATCAAACAGCAGCTGCCACAGCCGTCGCACAACGCTTCCCACTCGCTATGATTCAGCTCTGCTAACTTATAACGCTGCCAAAACTGCGGGCGCAGCACATGCTCAACCTCAACATCAGCAGTTACATTCGTGGACATTATGCTCACGGTATCATCGCTAGAACGGTTACTAACATCTGGCTTTGATTCTGTACGCTCAAAGCTGTTTTTGAACGCTTGTAATAAATTTAAACTCATAAATTTGCCATAGCTGGTAGTAAGTAGCATTTTGATAAAGAAGATTACAGTATTATAGCTGTTTTTGGCTGTCATGAGCGTTAAGGTAATACGGGTCAGTCGAACACATACGGTATTAATGCATAATGACTGTCCCAAGATAAGCTTTATCACAGATTTTTAATAAAAATTTCATACTAAAAAAAGGAAATAAGATGTCAATTAAGACTTTTGAACTAAGAAGCACCACAGAGAATGGCGTTGAACTTATTAGCTATGTAGCGCTACCAGAAAATGCTTCAGATGATAATCCGGTCGCTGGTATTCTTATTGCACCAGAATGGTGGGGCGTGGTCGAGCATCCAAAATCAGTGACTGAACGTCTAGCAAAAGCAGGCTATGCAGCAGTCGCAATGGATGTCTATGGCGAAGGCAAGCTGACAACTGATGCGTCTCAAGCCAATATGTGGATGGAACAAGTTCTTGCCGATCAAGATATGTTGATGGCTCGCTGTCGTTTGATTCTCAATGACTTTAGCGATCAAATGGCGGTTGATGGTGATAATTTAGGCGCGATTGGCTTTTGTTTCGGTGGTAAAGTAGTGCTTGATATGGCGCGTGAAGGCATGCCACTCAAGGCTGTCGCTACTTTCCATGGTAACCCATCACCCAAACAGCCAGCGGATAGTAAATTCAAAGCAAAAGTTCTAGTCGCTCATGGTCGTGATGACTCAATGGTGTCTATGGATGCAATTGAAGGTCTCAAAAAAGAGCTAGATGCCGCTGATGTTGAATACACAGTCGATGTTTATGATGATGCCAAACACGGCTTCACTAATCCACAAGCTGATGCGCGTGCGGCTGAGAATAATGCTGATCTTGGCTACAATGAGACTGCTACCAAGCAAAGCTGGGACAATATGCTTGAGTTTATGAAAGCCAATCTAGGCTAATATCTATCGATATATTGAAGTTGAAGCAGAGTATGTTAATCATACTCTGCTTTTTTGCAGTTTTATTAAATAACAACTCTTATACAGCCTATGTAATTCCAGACGATTTGAGATGGTCACGACTGGTTTGACAGTGTTCTTTTAATCATTTTGAGCGCGATCCACAGGACAGATATAGGATCTGTTTGCAAGGTAATAATTACTTTGTAAAGTGATCCTTTAAAAAGTTTGCCGTTTGTGTAACTGCCGTCGTTGTAGCGGGCGTCTGCGCATAGGGGTTTAAAATCATAAAATCATGAGTCGTGAAATCATAACGCGTACTTTGCGTTTTTACACCAGCTAGCGTCAATTTAGAGGCAAAGGCTTCACCTTCATCACGTAACACATCATTGGCATCAGTAATGACAAGCGCTGGCGGCAGGTTTGCAAGCTCTTTTTTGCTATAGTTTAGAGGAGAAATCATTGGATCAGCGCTATTGATGTTTTTTGGTAAATAAGCATTCCAAAACCATTCCATACTCGCCTTAGTAAGCCATGGCCCGTCTGCGAATAACTTATATGAGGTACTGGTCAGATCTGCGGTAGTGACAGGATAAAGCAAAGCCATTGAATCAAGTGGCAGGCCTTCAGCTTTGGCGCGTACAGCATTTACTGCCACCATCTGACCGCCTACTGAATCACC
>JBBSUA010000133.1:0-5868 GCA_038235315.1 Pseudomonadales bacterium
CCCAATCGACTTGATGAACGTCAATGGCGCGAGCTTGCGTCTCAGGTAATTGCTGACGCGCACCAGTGACAACCGCTTCAGCCACACGCTTAGTATGACCATAGTTGCTATGATAGATAACCGCTATCGATACGCTAGGTGCTTGCATAGTAGATACAGATTGTGATGACGGTGCTACAGATGTATTCATACGAACTCTAATAATGGGAGTAAATAATTAAATAAGGTAAATGAGGAAGATTCATCATGTTTGGACTAAGGTGTTAATGCAGCACTGCGAACGATAACTAATGCCATGCGTCCCGTTGCTGACTGCTGCAAATGTGTCTGGCGGCGGTAAGAATAATAATTTGGATTTGCATAGCTGCACTCAATAGATGATTCATTACACAGCTTGATACCCAAAAAACCTAATTGAGTAGCCGCCAACTTTGGTAAGTCCAGCTTCATTTTTGCAGCGTCTACTGTAGCGATATTTGACAGTTTATCCACTACATTATGTAAACGCTCATTAGGGGTATCGATATCACAGAATAGCTGATCAAAATTATCAATACTTGCTTGCGCCAATAATCGGTTATCTATACAGCCTGATAATAGCTGATCGCGAACCTGACTACTCACCTCATAGTTCGGTTGGCTAATACATACGCCTATCCATGCCATGATCTGGTCAGTTTTCATAAAGCGCTCGGCAGTTGCTTTAATAACTCCACATGCCAGTCCTTGCCAACCGGCATGAATCGCTGCTATCTGACCAGTCGTTGGCTGGTATAATACAATAGGTACACAATCAGCGGTCATAATCGCTAGACCCAAACCCGTCTGTTGACTCATCATCGCATCGGCGTTTATGGGACGCATATTAAGAGTAGTCGCATCAACATTATGAATCTGCTGACCATGAACCTGATTGACCCAATGCAAGCTCTCGATAGGTGCTTTTTTTAGCTCTATCAGCTGAGCATTGATAGTAGACAATAGATGCATGCGATTATCCAATACCTGTAGGGCATTGTCTTTGACATGTAAGCCTAAATTCAACTCACCATAGCTTGTCTGACCTTGGTGTAACATATTTTGATTGGTGTGAGCTTGAGTCTCTAAATCAATAATATTAGAGCCGACTGTTTGCAGCGCAGCGGTTTGAAACACAGTCACCTCATTGAGCTGCGCTACTATCGTAATAGGAAAATTATTTTTCATTTTTTATCCCTTACAACTGATCAAGCGTATTGCGTTCTACTCATCATCGTAACCGTCGCTCAATACTGCCATTAGTCGCAGCATATCTTCAGGTAACGGCGTGGTGACCTCAAGATCTTCACCTGTGATTGGATGCACGAAACCTAAGGTATAAGCATGTAAAGCCTGACGCGGAAACTTGCTAATGATTTGGCGCTGCACCTCTGTTAAGCCAGCACGTAGCTGACGGCGACCACCATAGACTCTATCACCCACTAAAGGATGACTAATATGACTTAGGTGTACACGAATCTGGTGCGTCCGTCCTGTTTCAAGTCCCACATCTAACAGACAGTAGTTGTCATTGAGCGCGGTGATATCTAGCAAATGTGTCACTGCATCACGCCCAGCCGTCATTACGGTCATCTTAGTGCGCTGATTACGATGACGACCAATTGGAGCATCGATACGACGATGACGCATGAGACTTGCTTGGTCGCCTGCCACCACACATTTATAATGGCGATACACTGTTTTGTCTTTGAGCTGCGCCATCA
The DNA here is from genome assembly GCA_038235315.1 of Pseudomonadales bacterium. Classification (GTDB taxonomy): domain Bacteria; phylum Pseudomonadota; class Gammaproteobacteria; order Pseudomonadales; family Moraxellaceae; genus Psychrobacter. The sequence continues at coordinate 1,743 of JBBSUA010000133.1, forward strand.
ATGCCATCTGCGCGGGTTTGGTCTTACCGATCAATAGTAACCCTGATGTGTCCTTATCAATACGATGCACCAGTCCTGCACGCGGCAAATGATGCTGCTGTGGATAGTGGTACAGTAGCGCGTTGACTAACGTGCCTGTCTGATTACCAGCACCCGGATGCACCACCATACCCACTGGCTTATTAATCACTAATACCGCATCGTCTTCATAAACAACATCAATATCGATATTTTCTGGCAAATCCTGACTGTGCTGCTGCAAGGTAGTAGACAGGTGCAAGATATCTTTAGCTTTACAGCGATGCTTAGGCTTTTGCGCACTATCGTTACATAGTAAGCTACCATCGCTGATCCAACCTTGCAGTTGCGCACGCGAGAAGTCTGTAAACGCTAGAGAAGCCAATTTATCGATTCTTAGACCGGCTTGTTGCTCAGTAACAGTGTGGGTTACGTCAATAATTTCTGGTATGGGATGCCTAGCGACAGGCGCGTCATCGTCTTGATCGTCGTCGTCCTGATCATCAAGCAGCATGTCTTCCTCAGTATCGCTACTGTCATTCTCATCAAATCGCTCATCGAACTCTGTTTCATCTTGAGTTATCATAGGCGCCTCACTGCTTTGCTGTGCTGATAATGATTCTGCAATTCGCTCTTGTACGGGTGCTTTCGGTTTTGATACAGGAGTATCTAGCGGAGTATTCTTTGGAATGTTTGTAGTCATAGCATTATTATTCGTAGCAGATTTATAGGTGACCCTATTCATAAATAAAAATTCATAAATAAAAAAGTCATAAGAAGTAGCTGATTATAAAAGGTAATTCACACCGAGGTGGGTTAACGTTCAGCAACGTATCGCCACAATACCAGCTCAAAAATTAATCATAAAAAGTTAGTTAAATATTGCCATAGTGTACCATGCTGAGTGCCCAAGCCCTACAAATGCTCTTATTTATATACTATCGTCAATCCACTTTAAAACCGAAACAGTGCTGCTGGGGTAAATTTTGCGCAGCCTCTGTCTGCGTAGGCACAGCAAGCAAGTAAAATGTATACCAGTAGCACGACAATAGTGACGTATCGATTGTATTTCGAACTGACTATATATTGTGCTGAAAAATTCGCGTATTCGCCGCCGATACCTTAACTCTCTATAATATAACGTTGCCGTAATTTACTGTACATTTATGGAATCTGATAATATTTGTCATCGCCCATCAAAGGCGCTCATGTTAAACTATTTAAAATTTTTAGGCTGTGCTCTATTTTTAGCTACCCTTTTGCTGGCTATTTCGCACGCTATAATGTAGTCGATTCTAAATAGAACAGATACGTTTTGATATGACGCGAGACTGGTATAAATTTTTTTTGCTTGCTGTGCCTACGCAGACAGAGGCTGCAAAAAATGTATACCCGTCCCGCTGTATCGTTTTTATATTGAACTCAATACATGTCTAAAAACAGTACAAAAAAAAGAAAAAATAGACGAGAGGTACGTTATTCTATAAAGTAGGCAAGATTTTGCTGTATGCTATGGCACAATTATGCCTAATTACAGTTCCGCTCAATGATGAGCCGCTATTTTATTTTATATCCTGATAATCGTCTTTTTATCATTAACCTTGTTATACAGTATGATAGCTATATTGTTATTACCTGTCTTGTGTCGGAGAAGAAGTATGCGCCCTGTTGGCAACACGTTTATCAAATTATCATCAGTGACTTTGCTTGCCCTAAGTGTCAACTTGGTCGGCTGTCAAACTTTTAAAAATCTGACCAATAAAGACGTCGATGCGGTCGAAACTGCTGAAAAGTCAGAACAAGGCTACTACAGCGATGCCATCGCTCAGATTGATAAGGGACGTTATACACAAGCTATTGAGGATCTAACCAACTTACGCACCTTTTATCCCACTGGACAATATGCTGAGCAAGCACTGCTCGATGTGATGTATGCCCAGTACTCAGCGGGTGACTATGAAATCGCAGCATCAAGTGCTGATCGATTTATCAGTCTCTACCCATCAAATCCGCAAGTAAGCTATGCCTACTACGTGCGCGGTGTGGCTAATATGGAAGGTTCATCTGAAGGTATTAAGCTTTTTAAGCTGAACCAAGCTGAACGTGATACTGCCTATTTACGTATTGCCTTTGCAAACTTTCAAGAGTTAGTTAATAAGTATCCTGATAGCCCTTACGCACCAGATGCCGCTCAGCGCATGACCTTTATCTACAATCAGTTTGCTGAGAGTGAGCTGACTGCCGCTAATTGGTATATCAAGCGCGAGGCTTATGTCGCCGCTGTCAATCGTGCTAAATGGGCTTTCCAGTATTACCCACTAAGTGACTCTACGCCTGAAGCCATCGCTATTCTTGCCTACAGTCATCAACAGCTAGGACTGACAGATCTAGCCGATGAATACAAAACATTGCTACAGATTAACTATCCAGACTGGTTGACAAGTGATGGACGCGTCAAGATTGATACTAAAGGGGATCGCACTTGGCTAAATAAACTAACCTTTGGGCAGCTTGGTCGTGCCAGTATGAAAGACAACTCAAGCACCAACAGTCAGTACAATGGTGCAACCAAAACTCAAATTATCCTTACGGCTTCTCAGTTAAGTTTGCCCACAGCTGATGTTGCTTCAGTGGCTACAAATAGTAGCCCAAGACGCAGTAGCGGTATTAACATTGGTTTGGGTCTGCCTGAAAGTGCAACCGATCAAGTATCAGGTCAAGGTAGTGCAAGTGCTGCAGCGATGGAAGCGACTGTCGATCCACTGAATACAAATCCGACACGCCGTACGTCCCTATCTAATGGAAATGATCGTATTCGTTTGACGCCTGATAATACTGTTAACGATAGTAATGATGGTGAATAGCGCACATAAATAACCCTTAGATATAAGCATAATATAATTATAGAATACAAAAAATAAGGTCAACTATGCCTAGTTGACCTTATTTTTCTTTTGATAGCTTTATATCAGATCAGGGCGCGTTCAACACTCCTTAGGCTATTTCAGTAGTTTTAATAATTTAATCTTAAAAGCAGCTATGTCAGTCTTTGCTTTGTTTTCCTATGGTAAACTGTTTTTGTCATGAGCATCCCAAATCATATCCTTGAGCAGTTAAATAGCCAAGCTGACTTGATCAGTATTATTGGTCGTCATACGACGCTCAAACGCGCTGGAAGTGAGTACAAAGGATGCTGCCCCTTTCATGGTGAAAAGTCGCCATCATTTTATGTCAATCCACAAAAGAACATTTACCACTGCTTTGGCTGTAGTGTGGGTGGCAATGCCATCAGCTTATTGCGTGATTATGAAAACCTAACCTTTATCGAAGCGGTCAATGAGCTGTCTAAGCAAACGGGTATCGAAGTGCCTGATGAAGATCGCCAAAATGTCAGCTATCAGCGCACTAAATCTAAACCAATAGCTAAGCCAGTAGTCAAAGCACTAGCGCCAGTATCCGCTAACCCCTCAAAAGCAGAATCTATATCGTCAGACACTCAGTCCTCTTCAAATAGACAGTCTGACAACACCTCTGACTACCCGCCCGACTATCATCAACACGCTATATACGATGATGATAGCTATGCTAATTACGACAGTATGCCGCCTGATATTCCTTATGCTGATGAGGGTGCAGGCTATCAAGACTATGAACCGTCTTGGTCGCTAGGTGATAACATTGACAGTAATAGTAGCGATCAAGATGGCAATCTATACGAGCTATTGACGCAGATTCAACAATTCTATCAGCATAATTTAAGCACTCATCCGCACGCTAAGCATTATTTTATGACGCGTGGCATCACTGAGCAAAGTTTAGAGACTTTTGGGTTAGGCTATGCACCATTTGGCTGGCAGCATCTGGAGCATCAGTTTCCACAAGATATTGCGGGTCTAAAAGCGCTAGGGTTAGTGCGCAGCTCAGAGTCTGGGCGCGATTATGATCTATTGCGTGATCGGGTCATATTTCCTATTCGCGACAACCACGGTCGTGTCATTGGCTTTGGTGGTCGTGCACTTGATGACGAGGTCAAACCCAAATACATTAACTCCTCTGACTCGCCCGTTTTTCATAAGCAGCACGTCTTATATGGCTATTATGAGTCACG
>JBBSUA010000134.1:0-5764 GCA_038235315.1 Pseudomonadales bacterium
GTTGCAGTTGCGCAAGCTCATTGCCGTCCTGTTTTATTTGCTGTGTATTTTGAATCTGACTACCTCGTGATTGCTGTGGTTTTGTCGTGCGAGAAGAGGTCTGCTCTACTTGTACGGCATCCATAGATGTTTTTTGACTTGCAGCACGGCGGCGGCGCGTAGGAATATTGGACGCATCATTAATAACTGGCTGTTCAATAAGGTTACGGCTATTCGCTTGAGCATTATTTTCTGCCTGAGACACTTGCTTATTATCGCTATTATCTGTTTGATTTTGACGATTACGTCCACGACCACGCTGTCCATTCTTCTCACGCTTATGGGCGCCACGACGAAGGTTCTCATCGAAGTCATCAATCGCTTGCTGCTTTTGCTTCTCAGACAAGGTTTGATACGTTTGCCACCAGTCGCCCATGTCATTGGTAGACTCAGATAAGGGATGCTCGGCATCACCACACTGCTCACGTAATAACAAAAAGTCAAAACCAGCACGAAAGCGCGGATGCTCAGCTAATTGCTCGATTTGCTTGCTGCGCGGTGCCGCAAGTTTGGGCTGTAATATCCAAATATCACGAATAAATTGTTCCGCAAATTTAGGAATAGCGGTCTTTATACGTTGACGGTCAATAACCTTACCTGCCGCATGCATCTGCGCTTCGGCAAAAGGCATGTTGCGTTGTTTGGCTTTTTCTAACTGGTGTAGGTAATTTTCCCACAGCAAGGCAGCATAAAAGAATGCCGGATTGATACTTTTGCCTGCGCCGATACGCTTGTCCGTATTAACAGCCACTTGTTGTACCAATGCGCTTGGCTCAGCAGGAGGGTAGATAATCAAACTATCGATAGCGCCTGATTCAAACAATAGCGGAAGCAATGGCACTAAGTAGCCACCCGTAAACATCTTTTGCGTCTCATCATAGAGACGATGCGGTGATATTTGCTCAAGTAGCGCCCAGTTACCATCATGGAACTGCTCAGACAATGCTTCATCAAACTCAAAGCCCAATTTGGCTTTAAATCGTAGCGCACGCAATAGCCGTACCGGATCTTCTTCGATACGCACTGGCGCATGACCTAACAGTCGAATGGTCTTCGTTCTAATGTCGTCAAGTGCGTCGCAATAGTCATGCACGACGCCTTTTAGCGGTTGATAATAAAGGGCATTGATAGAGAAATCACGACGGGCAAAGTCTTGCTTGATATCGCCCCAAACATTGTCACGAATGATCATGCCATCTTGATTGGTATTGGCATCATTATTAGGCGGTCCACGAAAGGTCGCCACCTCAATTAACTCGCGACCTGAATATACATGCGCCAGCTGAAAGCGGCGACCGATGATGCGGCAGCGCTTACCAAACACGTCTTTTATCTCATGCGGTTTGGCATCAGTGACGGCATCAAAGTCTTTAGGCTTAAGTCCCAATAAGGTATCACGCACACCACCGCCAACGATATAGGCATCAAACCCAGCTCGGGATAATGTAGCAATGACTTCTGTAATGGAATTGGGTAATTCAGATTTATTCAGTTCTAACTGCTTGGCGGCACGCTCGGCCATGCATCTACTCCTCGCCAGTATTCTTAACCACCCCTGATCAACACAGCGTTTATCAGGCGGATGTATTCGCTAGTTTAACAAATTTTGCGCTTGCTAGGTATATTATGACATTTACTTACATCCTATTTTGTCACTCTTGGGGCTATTCTTTTTAATTAAATATAACTGCCATTAGATTAGCTATCGTTATTATTACGATTTACTATCAGCGAATCTGTAAGCGCGCCCTATTTTTCTCAATAGTTTTAGCGCCAATTCCTTTTACCTTTGTAAGCTCATCAACGCTTTTAAAATCGCCAAACATCTCGCGATATAAGATAATGGCTTGCGCTTTATTACTGCCGATGCCCTGTAATGATACCAATTCGCCTTCAGAGGCGCGGTTAATATTAACACCCATTTGGGTACGCGCCTGAGTCTCAACTTTTTCTTGGGCTACTAAGTAGTTATAGGCGGTTTGAGGATTGTCAAAACAAGGCGCAGCTTGTGCCGTGTGCATTATCATGCCAGCTACCAGAATAAAAAATGCCATTAAGCGAAGCCAATTGCCGCTCAAAAACTGTGATGACGCACACTTATAAAGAGCGTTCATACTGTTTTGCTGCCTCCCACAAAGTGTCCATCTCAGTCAAATTACTATCCTCAATACGTTTGCCAACACTCTCTAATTGGGCTTCGATATAACCAAAGCGCGATTTGAATTTATGCACACAAGTGAGCGTTGCGGCTTCAGCATCGAGATTTAATTTACGGGCAATATTTACCAATGCAAACATACAGTCGCCCAGTTCTTTTTCAACTTCTCGTATATTGGTACTTATGTCATCTTTTGACTTATCTATAACCTCAGCTTTTAACTCTGCAATTTCTTCATCGAGCTTGTCTATCGCGCCGCTTATCCCTTCCCAATCAAAGCCTAGTTTTGACGCTTGTTTTTGCACCTCTTGCGCTTGCATTAGTGCGCTACCTGCTTTGGTATCATCTAAACGTCGACGTGGTTTGCCTCGTGCCGCAGCAGCTTGATTTTCTTCTAACTTAATCTCATCCCAACGCACCTTTACCGCCGCTTCATCTTTAAGACTTTCAGCTTCAAATACATGGGGATGTCGGCGAATGAGCTTCTGTTGCAAAGTAGTGATAACATCGCTCATATCAAAGCGCCCTTGCTCTGCATAGAGTTGACAATGAAAAATGACTTGTAATAGTACATCGCCAAGCTCGCCTTTGATATCTTCGTTATCGTCCGCTTGTACCGCCTCGCCCAGCTCATACGCTTCTTCAATAGCATAAGGGATTAAGCTGTGATTGCTTTGCTTTTGATCCCACGGACAGTCCGCACGCAGCCGCGCCATCAAGGCGATTAAATCCGTCAACTCACCTGTAGCTTCAGGTGTTCCTGTTACAGGTAGTGGCGCAGTAATCGTGTTTTGGTCAGTCATAAGAGATACTCTAATATTTTTGCTTATGGTTTGATTAAGCAGACATTGGTTTGAATAAGCGATTAAAATAGGTTAGATAAAATCAGCTATAGTAATTTCAATATAAAAACGATACAGCGGGAGGGGTATATATTTTTTGCAGCCTCTGTCTGCGTAGGCACAGCAAGCAAAAAAAATTTATACCCGTCTCGCGTCATATCAAAACGTATCTGTTTTATTTAGAATCGGCTATATCAACACACTTTCGCCCTATTCATTTACCAGTTAGTGTATCATTTAAAGCTTATTAACCTATATTTATCCTACTATTCCAATAATAAAACGTACGGAGTTTTAACGTTATGTCCGCCTCCAATAATACTACTCGCTCACGCTATAAACCCTCTAATAACGACTTCGCACCTATACCAATCGATTCATTTAAAGCGTATGACATTCGTGGTGAGCTTGGTGTCACTCTTGATGAAGACATTGCTTATCGCATTGGTCGTGCTTTTGCGCAGATTTTGAGTCAGCGTATTGATGATATTGATACTAATGCTGAGCTAAAAGACTTAAGAAAAGCAGTGGTCATTGGGAGCGATATTCGTCACTCTAGCGAGCAGCTCAAACAGGCCGCTATCGCTGGTATTATCGACGCGGGCGTTGATGTGATTGACCTAGGTATGACGGGGACAGAAGAGGTCTATTTTGCGACTAGCCACTATCACGTATTGGGTGGCATAGAAGTAACCGCTAGCCATAATCCTATTAACTATAACGGTTTAAAATTGGTCAAAGAACACTCAAAACCGATCAGCGCTGACGATGGTCTAGCAGAGATTCAAGCGTTAGCAGAATCAGGGCAATTTATCATCAGCGATCACCAAGGCAAATTACAGTTACTAACCGATAAAAGCGCTTATATTGACCACGTAATAAGTTTTGTTGATATTAATAAATTACAACCATTAAAGTTGGTTATCAATTCTGGTAATGGTAGCGCAGGCCCTGTCGTTGATTTATTAATCGATAAGCTACGACAAGCGAATGCACCTATTGAAGTGATTAAACTGCATCATACGCCTGACGGCAGCTTTCCCAATGGTATTCCTAATCCGATGATTGTGGCTAATAGAGTGGCTACTCAGAAGGCAATAATTGAACATAACGCCGATCTAGGTATTGCCTTTGATGGTGACTTCGATCGCTGTTTTTTATTCGATGAAACCGGCGAGTTTATTGATGGAAGCTATATAGTTGGTATGCTTGCACAGGCATTTCTAAATAAATACCCGAATGAATCCATCGTCTATGATCCACGAGTGCTCTATAACACTGAAGCGGTTATTGCTGCGCATAAAGGCACAGCAGTTATCAGCAAATCAGGGCACTCTTTTATTAAACAAGTCATGCGCGAGTCGGGTGCTGTGTACGGTGGCGAGATGTCGGCTCATCATTATTTTCGTGACTTCTGCTATTGCGATAGCGGTATGATTCCTTGGTTATTGACTATCGAGTTGTTGTCGACTACGGGTAAGACCTTATCAGAGCTGGTCACTGGCTATATCAAAGCTTATCCCAGCTCAGGCGAGCTTAACTTTCGCTTGACCGAACACGATGCGCCAACGATCATCGCTGCTATCGAGGATAAATTTGGTGACGAACATCCTAAAAAATCGACCCTTGATGGTCTGAGTTTGGATTTTGGTGAGTGGCGCTTCAACTTGCGAGCATCCAACACTGAGCCTTTAATTCGGCTCAATATCGAAACCCGTGGCGATGAAAAATTATTAGCAAACAAAACGCAAGATATTCAACAATGGCTCGCTAGACAAGGCGCTGTACCAGCTTAATAGTTGATTTTAATAGAGTTATAGTCAGTTGAAAACAAAACGGTTATGACTCTATTAAACGCACTACTGGTATAACACTTTTGAAATATATCGACTACAGTAAACATAAAAAAAACGGTTATTAATCTATATATTAATAACCATTTTTTTTATGTTTTAATTCTTATATTTTAGCTAAAAAGCTAAAGAAAACATCTTATTTAGCACGTCCAATACCGACATAATCACCGATTAGTGCATCAATTTGCGGGCGCTGCAAAGCGTTTTGGGCATCGAATATAGGCATTGCTTGCTGATTAAGCTGTGCAATATCGAGCCTATGCCGTGGCGATACGCTAATAATAAAAATCGCCTCTATATTTTGTAGCTGCTGATAAGGGTTATCGACCAATTGAAACAGCGGTTGCTGATGATAACGTTCAGCAAGCTCCGTACCTGCCTCGTCATTATAGACTAGCGTACGAATATTATAAGACCACAGCAGCGCTAATAACGGATGAATAGCAGATCCTGCAGTGCGTCCTGACCCTGATTTATAGCTGCCACCCCAAATCATTACCATTTTATTATCGATGAAACCATCAAAATACTGCCAAAATTTGCGAAATATCAACTCTTTTTGGTCTTCATTAATGTGCATGACTGACTGTAACAATGGCATAGTCACACTATTTTCATGACCAGATTGCTGTAATTTTTCAAGCTCGGTAGGTAGTGTGTTACCCCCAAAGCCCCATCCTGCCTGCAGATAACTACGACCCACGCGCGCATCAAGCCCCATAATTCGACCAACTTGCTCGATATCGACTCCATGAGTATCCGCTAGGCGCGACATCTCATTCATAAAGCTAACCCGAGTGGCTAGCATCGCCATGATGCTGCTACGTGCAAACTCTATTGTAGAGATATCGGCATGATGATAGGCACGA
>JBBSUA010000135.1:0-5761 GCA_038235315.1 Pseudomonadales bacterium
GAGTTTCTCTATCATGCCAGAGTTAAAGGCATATTTACCCATATCGAAGCCTTTATTGAGCACCTCAGCGCTACGCATCAGCATCTCATCCTTAAGGCTTGGCGGTAATACCCCATGCTTCACCGCAGGCGTTGGTACTGTCGGACATAAGATCATATCGTACTGGGTTAGCAGCTTACCCGTTTGATACTGGCTTTCGTGCCAGCCGTGTTTAGCATGCACTAAGTCAACTGCGGATAATGAACGTCCGAGCATCGCCATATTATAGGTCTGTGGCTCAAGATTCTTAATATGCTTGGCCCCAAAGTTACGTTCGATATTATCGATAGTAAAGGCAGTATGTGCACAGACAACCACTAAGAATTCATGCCAAAATTTTTCGATATTAATCTCAGGCTCAGCAGGAACCACACGATGTCCCATGGCTTCTAACTGACTAACGGTTTGTGCCAGTACCGCTAATACCTCTTTGTCCACTACCGTATTGGCAACTAACGGCTGTTGATGTAATGCGATAGTGAGTGGTCTAGGCGAACGCATCGCTGCTTGCAGAAATGTACCTTCAGGTGGCGCAATGACATAAGGCGCACCAATCTCACTGCCACTAGTCGCATCAAGCATCGCGGCACTATCGCGAACGCTGCGAGTGATAACATGATCAGCAACGGCACCGTCCCAGCCTTCGCCAAATGAGGGACCCATTGGATTGCGACCGCGACTGGGTTTGAGTCCCACCACACCGCACCATGCTGCAGGGAAGCGTATTGAGCCGCCGCCGTCGCCTGCTCCTGCCATAGGTACGATGCCACTAGCAACTGCCGCCGCACTTCCTCCTGACGAGCCGCCTGTGCTATAGCCCTTCTTGAAAGGATTATGCGCGGCACCATGCGCTTTTGGTTCGGTGGTGATAATTAAACCGAATTCTGGCGTATTAGTCTTACCAAAGGTATTCACCCCTGTCGCTTTCATACGTTTGACAATTTCGCTGTCGTATTTGCTCACAACTTTAACACTACGACTGCCCATTGTGATCGGCTCATCCTCAAAATAGAACGATAAGTCTTTAAGCAGATAAGGAACACCCGTGAACGCCCCTGTTGGCAATCCTGCCTGTGCTGCTTCATAAGCGCGCTCATCAAAGCGGTGGATAATCGCATTCAGCTCGGGATTCACTTTATTAGCACGCGCTACCGCAGCGTCTAGCAACTCTTTTGCACTAACTTGTCCTGAGTTGACAAGACCTGCCAACCCTAACGCGTCATATTGGTTATATTCTTTAAACATGCCATTCTTCCTTGAGTGTCAGTTACATGATGACTATCTAGTTTAGCAATCTGTCTAGTTTAGCAATCTGTGATTTTTTAACCCATTATCGATAAATGAATAAGGGTTATATTTTGATAACTTCACAAAGAACACTTTACATCAATAGCTCACGCTTACCACTTTTACCCATTGAACTGACCAGTCCCGCTTCTTCCATCGAGTCAACAATACGCGCTGCGCGGTTATAGCCGATACTAAATTTGCGTTGGATGCTAGAAGCCGATACTTTACGGGTTTCCATAATGAATGCCACTGCCTCATTATATAAGCCATCATCTTCACCAGAGGGACTGCCTGTGCTACCACTGCCGATACTAGATAACTCAAAGTTACCAGACATATTGTCAATATAGTCGGGCGCACCACGCTCGCGCCACGCATCACAGACACTGTTGACTTCTTCATCGCTAACATAAGCACCATGAACGCGATCCGGCTCAATCTGTCCTGGGCCTAAGAACAACATATCACCGTTACCGAGCATGTCTTCGGCACCACCGCTGTCCAAAATGGTTCTTGAGTCCACTTTTGAGTTGACGCGTAGCGCCGCTCGCACTGGAATATTCGCTTTAATCAGACCCGTAATTACATCGACTGATGGACGCTGAGTAGCTAGTATTAAGTGAATCCCTGCGGCTCGTGATTTTTGTGCCAGACGAGTAATAAGCTCTTCGGCTTGCTTACCGACTTGCATGATCATGTCCGCAAACTCATCGGCGACAATGACAATCATAGGTAATGTTTTGAGCTTAGGTGCTTGACTGATACTCACATTGTCATTAGGTCGCCATAGTGGATCAAGCATGGGCTTACCAGCTTTTTCAGCCGCAATGACTTTTTTATTGAACTCATTGAGCTTGCGTACTTTAAGCAGGCTCATGAGCTGATAACGGCGCTCCATTTCGGCTACACACCAAGATAAACTACTGGCCGCTTCGGTCATATCCGTGACCACTGGTGTTAGCAAATGCGGGATATCATTGTAGTTGGCAAGCTCAAGTTGCTTGGGGTCAATCAGAATTAGTCTTAATTGATTAGGCGTATATTTCAGCAGCATCGATAGCAGCATAGCGTTGACCAATACTGATTTACCAGAACCTGTCGTTCCTGCCACTAACATATGAGGCGCGCGCGCAAGGTCAGTAATGATTGCCTTACCACCAATATCCTTACCCATCGCCATACTAATTTGAGCACTAGGATCTTTGAATTTCTCAGTATCCAATAACTCAATCAAGCGCACCATTTCACGCTGTTTATTCGGCACTTCAATACCAATGTACGGTTTACCCGGAATCACTTCAACTACCCGCAAAGACGCCATAGACAGCGAACGTGCCAAATCGCGTGAGATGCCAGTTACTTTGCTCGCTTTTATGCCTGGTGCAAGCTCTACCTCAAAGCGCGTGACCACAGGTCCCGGTATGGCATTTACCACTTGAGCCTTCACATTGAACTCTTGCAGCTTAATCTCTAACAATTCTGACAATTGCTCAAGCTCAACAACAGTATAGCTCGGCTGGCGATTGGGGTCAGGCTTGTCAAGAATAGCCATCTCTGGAATGGGGGTTAGATGCGCGCGATACTTCGCTGTTTGCATGGCTCTTGAACGTTGAGAGAATGCAGCATCATCATGAATGTCCGGCATTACTGGGGCATCCAGTTCATCGTCCGACCCATATTCTGGCATCATATCCGTAATATGATTACTGGTATCGCCCTCAGGTATGCTAAAGCTAATCGTCGGTTTATGTGCAACTATAGGCTCAACAGTAGCAGCGGTACTACTATCTACCGGATGAGTAATGGTTTCCGTCGATGCTGATTGTGGAGGTACTGCTGGATTGGCAGGCGGCGTATTGGTTGGCGTCATATCGAACGCAGTTACTAATTGGTCTAATGCTTCATCACTTTTGTATTCTGTAATCGCGTTTAGATGCTCTGCTACATTATTTTCGGTTATCTTTTCTACTACGTGATGATCGTTATCCTGCTCTCTATAGTTATCGCTAACAGCTGCTATAGAAACAGGTGCATGCTCTGACAACCACGCATCTGCCAATTCAGTCGTATCAGAGCTAGCAGGATCTTGAGTAGGATTTGATCCTTTATTGATGACAGCGTTACCTACCAGTTCGTCATCTAACACCGACTCACTGACGTCATCATTAATACTATTATCGATGTCAGTTGTAGTTATCATGTCATCTGTAGTTGTAGTTATAAAGTCACTTGCCTTAATAGGCATCGGTATATTTTGGGTAGTCGTAGGATGATTCGATAGTAAGTCATCAACCATATTGGCATCGTTCCATGCAAAACTAGGTTCAACTTGACGTGTAGTAGTAGGCGCTGATTGATTATTGTTAAAGCTAATAGGCGCAGATACAGCATGCTTCATAGCTTGGTCGGCTATAGCTGATTGAGCGACAGCATCAGCAGCGACCGTCGCTTTCACACTGGCACCTAGTCCTGACTTCGCTAAAAAATCTGTCAATACATGACTGAATCGACCACTGTTATCTGCAGCCTCTTCTATTTGATACGCAGGTTGTAATTCAAGTGGTAGCTGTTCATGGTCAGATTCATTATTTTTGGTACGACTGCTCTCCTCTTTTACACTCGCTGATAGAGATTTATCAAAAAGCGAACGCTCATTAATATCTGTTACTCTGCTATCACTATCTTTGTTAGCACTATTCTCAGATTTAACACCAGAACCCAACCACGATAAATTAGCAAATTTATGATAGACCGTTAACCAGTGAATATTGAACGCGAACGTTGCCGTAATAATGACAAAAACGGTCAAAAACGCCACACTTCCCCACTGTGATAATAGCTGAGCCAAACGTGCTTGTAACTCAAGTCCGATAATACCGCCAGCTACACCGTTGAGACCGGAGGCTACTGTATCGACGACATGTTGTACCAATGCCACAATCTGCGCAAAAAGTGCGCTTGCGCTTAGTATTAAAAACACATAAGCGACGATACGTAATAGCCAAAACGTTGGTTTATTATCCCACCAAATCAAGATAGACTCGTAGACCAAAAAAGCCAGCAGCCACCACGCACTATAGCCAAAAAAGCTAAAGAGGATGTCAGACAACCAAGCGCCCATTGAGCCGCCCATATTATTAATGGTCGTCATATCACTACTGATATGCGACCAACTGGGATCATTGCCAGTATAAGTGAGCAAAATAATGAACAGATAGACTGCCACTATTGTCCCAAGAATGGTAAATATGCCTTTTTTCAAATACTCAATAAGCGCTGCTGATATCACGTAAAATCTGCCTTGTTATTAATACTAAATTTTTGCCAACGTATGCTGACATAAAGTTGTACAGCGAAATGGTCGTTGCCGTGGCTATTATAAGGCATATCAAATATAAGTTATGCCGTAAAATGAACACTTGGTGCTTAAACTGCTCACAAAAGGTACTGACAATAAATTTTTAGCCAAGCGATAGAGTTCGTTTCTACTACTCTTAACATAACTTCTTATAATAACAAATACATAGCTCAAGTGGCGACCGTGTTCATAAGAAATGACATCAGAAAATAAATATACTTGAGTTGTAATAATATCCATATTTGTTTTAGCAAACTTGTGATTTTTGTCGGTAGCCCTTATGTTAGTATCATTCAACACGATAAAAACTGCATTAGTAAGTACTTTTAATCCCCATTTTTATACTATTTTTATTTATACTTTTAATTCTTATATCCAGTAAGGGACAATTATGGCAACCGCTAACACCACTCCACGTCACGAAAAACTCATTATTCTAGGTTCAGGTCCTGCCGGCTACGCCGCAGCTGTATATGCCGCACGTGCTAACTTAAAACCAGTCATGGTTACAGGTTTGGAGGTGGGTGGACAGCTAACGACGACTGTTGAAGTTGATAATTGGCCTGGTGATGCCTATGACTTGACAGGTCCTGCGCTTATGGAGCGCATGAAGGCACATGCTGAACGCTTTGGTACCGTACTAGTCTACGATCATATCAATGCTGTTGATTTTAGTGAGCGCCCTTTTAAATTGACAGGTGACAATGGCAGCTATACTTGCGATGCTTTAATCATCTCAACGGGCGCATCTGCACAGTATTTAGGCTTGGAATCCGAAGAAAAATTCAAGGGCTTAGGGGTTTCAGCCTGTGCCACTTGTGATGGTTTCTTTTACAAAGATAAAAAAGTAGCGGTTATTGGCGGTGGTAATACTGCTGTTGAAGAAGCGTTGTATTTATCAAACATTGCCGCCGAAGTCACTTTAGTACATCGTCGCGATAGCTTACGCTCTGAAAAAATATTACAAGATAAATTGTTTGAAAAAGCTAAAAACGGTAATGTCAAAATTGAGTGGAATCATAGCGTTGAAGAAGTCGTCGGCGATGACATGGGCGTCAATGGTGTGGTTATCAA
>JBBSUA010000136.1:0-5724 GCA_038235315.1 Pseudomonadales bacterium
TAAAAGCGAAAATACTGATGAATTAAGTATTGATAGTATTGTCGGTGAAAGCGTTACTGACTCTTTAGCAGAAGCTAGAAATAGTGATGACGACAGTATTGACACCAAAAGCAACGACTAGTTATGAACGAATTTGAGCTGATTGAGCGCATATTCTTAAGATTGCAAAATGAGCAGTCTTACGCTGCCAATGCTAATAAAGGCTTAGAGAAAGGGATTGGCGACGATGCAGCAGTGATGAGCTTGCCAGCCGGATCGCGCTTGGTCAGCTGTATTGATACGTTAGTGCAAGGTCGACACTTTAGCGCTGATTGGAATGAAGTTGGTGAGCTTGCATTTGCAATAGGCTATAAAGCGGTCGCGGTTAATGTCTCAGACTTAGCCGCTATGGGTGCAACACCGCATAGTGTGTTGTTAGCATTAGCGCTACCTGAGCGCCTAGCCAACGAGGCATGGTTGACTGATTTTGCCACAGGTCTATTTCATGCCTGCGCGTTATTCGGCGTCACTCTTATAGGTGGTGATACTACTCGTAGCGATACCTTAATATTAAGTATTAGCGCTCAGGGATTCCTCGCCGCAGACACGCCAGCGATATATCGTTCTGGTGCCCAAGTTGGCGATAAGGTTTATGTCTCAGGGACTTTAGGGGATGCTAGCTATGCATTGCAACATCCTGATAATGAGATAGGTCAAGCGTTAGCGCATCGTTTGCATATGCCAATACCGCGCATCACATTAGGTGCAGCGTTGGCACAGCTAGGCGCAACAGCCATGATAGATATCTCTGACGGTCTCTATCAAGATTTAGGTCATATTTGTCAGCAAAGTGGCGTTGCGATGCGCATTGACGTAGAGCAGCTACCGACTAGCAACGCTTTATCCAAGATTGATCTGTCTGAGCGCCTATTATGCCAGTTATCTGGTGGCGATGATTATGAGTTGGCTTTTACTTTGCCAGCTCATATTGAGCCGCCTACAGGCAATACGCAAGTCAGCTGCATTGGTGAAGTAGTCGCTGCAGCAGCTGGTGAAAACGCTAATGGCAATACGATTACGAATACCCTACTGCGTCCTCAGCTTTTTTATCAAGGTCATGCAGTCACTCAAGCGCAGCCAGCCCCTTTTACTACTCTACCAACGCTGACTGGTTATCAACACTTTACAGGTTAGCCCATGACTGACGATTCCTCTAAAAGCAGTAACCATAAGCCCGACATTAGCAAAGCCAATGATTGCCCGTCTCTGCCAGCAAACGCTAGCATTCTTGACACAATAGTCTACTGGTTGGGTATTGGTTTGGGTAGCGGACTGCCACGTCGCGCGCCGGGAACTTGGGGTTCGGTTGGCGGCCTTATTCTCGCGATACCATTGATGAGCTTAGGCTTTGTGCCTTTTTTGATTATCACCATTTTATCCTGTGTGGTTGGCGTATGGATATGTGGTCGTACCTCCGAGCTAATGGGCGTCCATGATGATCCACATATCGTTTGGGATGAATGGTCAGGTATTTGGATTACTTTGCTGCCTTTTTCATACTTAGGAGTGAGTACGACTACCTATTGGCGCGATATGACTCAAGCGCTGCCTATTCTCTCTTTAATCATTGCCTTTATACTATTTCGCTTCTTCGACATCATCAAGCCACCACCGATCGACTGGGCAGACAAAAAAGTCGCGGGTGGTTTGGGTATTATGCTCGATGACATTATTGCTGGTGTTATGGCAGGCTTGGTATGGATAATCGCTTTAATAGGCATCATGCTATAGTTTCTACTTAAGTAGCTACTTAATAAAACGGATACATTAAATTATGACGCAAGAGAAATATAAATTTTTCTTGCTTGCTGTGTCTACGCTGACAGAGGCTGCAAAAAATGTATACTCCTCTTGCTGTATGTTTTGTATATTAGACTGACTAGGGCGTGTTGAAGTGCTATTAAAATCATCGTAACCATTCATCATGTGTTTTTGTCTTTTCTATTGCACGGTAGCTGAGAGCTATTCGCTTACAAACGCTGCACGACTTACTCTCTTTTTACAAAGACATATACGCTATAATCAAATTATATTTTGTTACATGTATAGAGCTATTTTAGGAATGCTATGACTACTTCTCTTTCTGTGATTATTCTTGCTGCCGGTAAAGGCACGCGTATGCAATCGGCTAAGCCAAAGGTCTTACAAACCTTAGCTGGCAAACCGTTATTGGGTCACGTATTAGACACTTGCTATCATTTAACAGTCAATGAAACCATCATTGTCTATGGCTTTGGTGGTGAACAAGTACAGAGTGTGATCGACAGTCAATACACGCATCTACCAATAACATGGGTAGCACAGACAGAACAATTAGGCACGGGACACGCGGTAAAAGTCGCGCTTGCTAAGCTACCCAAAGAAGGTCAAAGCTTAATTCTATATGGCGATGTGCCGTTAGTCAGCGGTCAGACTCTGGCAGCATTGCAAAGCGCGAATGCTAGTGGTATATCAATGCTAACGTTAACGGTTGATAACCCGTTTGGACTGGGTCGTATTAAACGTAACACTAATGGCAATATCGAAGCTATCGTTGAGCAAAAAGACGCCAGTAGCGATGAGCAGCAAATCAACGAGATTAATAGCGGTATTTACTGCGTAGATAATGCTCTATTGCATAAATACTTGCCTGAATTATCTAATGACAACGCCCAGCAAGAGTATTATCTGACTGATATTGTCAAAATGGCGGTTGCCGATGGTATTGTAATAGCAGCTATCGAACCCGAACATGCGTTTGAGATTGAAGGCGTCAATAATCGTCAACAGCTAGCGAGTCTAGAGCGCTCTTGGCAGAATAAACTCGTCGCTGATTTGCAAGTAGCGGGCGTTCAGTTTGCTGATCCAACACGCGTTGATATTCGCGGATCATTGACAGCGGGTCAAGATGTATTTGTGGATGTGGGTGTGGTCTTTGAGGGTGATTGTACCTTAGGTGATAACGTCTATATCGAAGCAGGCTGTGTGATTAAAAACTCACAGCTAGGCAATGCCTGTCATATAAAGCCGTACTGTGTTATCGATCATGCGCAAGTCGGTGCTGGCGCCGATGTCGGTCCCTTTGCGCATTTGCGTCCTGAGACGGTGTTGTCTGACAATAGCAAAGTGGGCAATTTCGTCGAAATTAAAAAGTCAGTTATCGGTCATGGTAGCAAAGTCAATCATTTAAGCTACATTGGCGACGCGACTGTCGGCACGAATACCAATATCGGTGCGGGGACGATTACTTGTAATTATGATGGCATCAATAAGTCACAGACTATCATCGAAGATAACGCTTTTATTGGCTCAAACTCAAGCTTAGTGGCGCCAATAACTATAGGTAACAGCGCAACAATCGCTGCTGGTTCGGTCATTACTAAAGACGTCGATGCCAATGCTTTAGCCTTTGGGCGAGCACGACAAACACAGAAGTTAGACTTTGTACGCCCAATCAAAAAAGTTAAATAGTGTCGCCATATACACAGCTATATTCTATTCAAGAGCAGCTAAAAGGGGTTTTATTATGAAAAACTTTTTATCTGTTATTTTAGTATTCTTAATCGCTATAATGCCATTTTCAATAGCGTCAGCGAGCACTACTATAGAATATGATGCAGAGTGCAAGTATTTTGATGCCAAAAAAATCTTAAAGTACTCAGGCAACTGCCATTTTAATTGGGGTGTGGGTATGCTACCCGATCCTAATAATGATTCTTATGAGCGTTATATAATGACCTATCCTAACGGCAATGAGGTTTGGATATATATTTATGCCAATGGCTCTGCTACGGTGAATGATATTGCCGCAACATCTGTAAAAGCTAAAAAAGGCTATAGAAAAGTCATGACGACTCAAGGTGAAGTATTTGAATTTACCAAAGGCGCGGAACCTAGATAACTTTAGGCACGCCAGATAACTATCTAAGTGATAGATATACTCTATGACCTAAATGACTATTACCCTTTTTTTATAACCCTCTTCAATATGATTATAAGAACTATCAGTTAAGGAAACATTATGTGTGGAATCGTAGGCGCAGTCGCTGAGCGTAATATCGCCAATATCTTACTTGAAGGTCTCAAGCGCCTAGAATATCGCGGTTATGACTCTGCTGGTCTAACGGTCATTCGTGATGGTGAACTACATCGCGAGCGTCAAGTGGGCAAAGTGCAGGCACTGGTCAACGCCGTCGCGGTAAACCCTGAGTTTTTTAACGGTCATATCGGTATTGCTCATACGCGCTGGGCCACTCATGGCGAGCCAGCACAGCGTAATGCTCATCCGCATGTGTCGGGCAAAATTGCGGTCGTGCATAACGGTATTGTTGAAAACTATGCTGAGCTTAAGGAAGAGTTAGTAGCAAAAGGCTATGAGTTCACCTCTGAGACGGATACGGAAGTCGTCGCACATTTAATTAATGAGCTTTACAGCCAGACCCCTGACTTGTTAGAGACGGTTCGCGCTGTCATTCCAAAACTGCATGGTGCTTTTGCATTAGGAATTCTTCATGTCGATAGCCCAGAAGAACTAATTACTGTCCGTTTAGGCTCGCCATTAGTCATTGGCGTCGGTATCGGTGAGAACTTCATTGCCTCAGATCAGTTGGCGCTATTACCTGTTACCAACCGTTTCATCTATTTAGAAGAAGGGGATATCGCTAAACTGACGCGTGATAGTATCCAGATATATGCTGATGGTATCGAAGTCAGTCGTCAAATTCATGAAATTGATGCCCAGCAGCATAACGCCGACAAGGGCGAGTTCAAGCATTATATGCTCAAAGAAATCTACGAGCAGCCTGATGCGGTCGCTCGTACTGTAGAGATGGCTATTGAGGGAGCAGATACATCAAAACTACGCGCTGACTTCTTGCAACGTTCTGAGGCGCAACTCGCAGGTATCCGTAATGTGCAAATTATTGCTTGTGGCACGAGCTATCATGCGGGTATGGTTGCCAAATACTGGTTTGAGAATCTAATACGCCTGCCCTGTTCAGTAGAAGTGGCAAGCGAGTTCCGCTATCGCAATCCAGTAGTCGTTGATAATTCACTGGTGATTTGTATTTCACAATCTGGTGAGACAGCAGATACCTTATCTGCACTACGCGATACGCAAAAGCAAAGTCCAAAAGGTTTGGTCAGCTTAGCATTATGCAATGTGGCGACTTCATCACTAGTACGTGAGACGGATATTTATTTGCCAACTCTGGCAGGTCCTGAGATTGGTGTGGCGTCAACTAAAGCCTTTACCACGCAGCTTGTGGCTCTTATGCTGTTAGTACTCAAAATTGGTGCTACCCAGCAGCGTATTGACAACGAAAGGCTAACCACTTTACTTAGTGATTTACAGAAGCTACCCGGTCAGCTGTATGCTAGTTTACACCTCGATGCGGCTATTCAAACCATGAGCGAAAGCTTTGAGGATAAAAAGAGCTGTCTGTTCTTGGGTCGCGGATTGCAATTTCCAATCGCCCTAGAAGGGGCGCTCAAACTTAAAGAGATCTCTTATATTCATGCAGAGGGTTATGCAGCAGGCGAGCTTAAGCACGGTCCATTAGCGTTAGTAGACAAAGATATGCCTATCGTCGTATTAGCACCTAAAGACAGTATGTTTGACAAGCTTAAAGCCAATATGCAAGAGGTACATGCGCGTCATGGTGAGCTGTTTATATTTGCCAGTGAGTCGAGCAAGATGATCGCTGA
>JBBSUA010000137.1:0-5709 GCA_038235315.1 Pseudomonadales bacterium
AACCCCATTTTCTTAATTTGTGTATCTGTTGCATTCCAAACAATAACGTCAGCTGAACGAACTAACTTCTCAAATACTTCTCGTCCTTTACCCTTGCTAATATCAGCGAGTATTGAGCGTTTACCTATCATTTGAGACATACCATAAATGACGGTATTCCAACTGTCATACAATGGAGATGCAGAATCAAGCTTAATGACTTCTGCGCCAAAACGTGCTAAATAACATGCCGAATGTGGCCCAGCAATAACATTACAAAGGTCAAGCACCCTAACACCTTCTAGCCAACCCTGCTTTTCATCACTATTACTGACTGAAGGCAATTTGGTTTTGATACTCTTTAATTTCTTTAATGCACCATCAAAGTCAATAGGTTGCGGAGGTTGCGGTTGCAACATCATCTCACCACTTTCTTCTAACCAAACAATCGGACCTGGCTGAATCATTTTTCGATAAGTTGGATCTTCGACTTCAATCATTAGCCCTGTAGTTTCAGCATGATCATCATGGATCCATTCCTGTAACCAACGCTGTGGCGCCCCAGGTATGCCCCGTTTCCCAAAAATCTTCTGCCACTCTTTTGATGTACGTATTAGAAAAGCAGCTTTCATTTTTTCAGCAATACGATCTGCCCAATATTTTGGCATTGGATAAACACCAAGCGATGTATCAGACTTCCACTCACTCACAGGTAAGTAAGTGTCCTCCTCTTCAGTCAATCCTTCTTCAATTAATTCGTCGTATAACCCTAATACTTTCAAACAACGCTTAGCATGATATTTGTGGCTGGGACATACCACGTAAAACATGCGCCCATCTTTACACATATAACTGCGGTAAAAAGGATCTAGCAGTTCTTGCAACGCTTCGTAGTCCATATTCATTGGAATACCTTCAACGCGACGGCGTTGAATTTCAACTTCACGTTGGGTCAAATAACGTTCAGGTAAATTTTCAATCTCTATTGAATTGTAGCAAAGACCTTCCATTACAGCAGCGGCAAGAGGGACTTCAATAGCATCCCCGACTCCAGTTTGTTCACGTGCTTGTAGGGCAAAAACGACTGCAGAACCTGCTAGCATTGCGCCATAAGCAGAAGGAAGTGGAAGGGGTGAGAACGATGGATTAATTCCCATTAACACACGATTTAAACCCATGTCAGTAAAAACGCCTGAGCTCGCTGCTACAACACTTTCATAGGCACGTAGCTCACGGCGTTTTTCATCATTCGATGCAAATCCAGGGATCGACAGCGTAATTAGCTGCGGACGTTCTTCACGCAACGCTACTAAATCCAATCCCATTTCTGCCATTTTTCCTGGGCGAAAGCCTTCGATGACGATGTCACTTTCTAAAATTAGTTTTTTAGTCTGTGCCAGCCCTTCATCAGTCTTCAAATCAAGTTTTATCATCAATTTATTGCGATTTAATACCGCGTTAGCTGGACTATCCCACTTTGGACCTGACGGTGGATCTACATGAACTACGGTTGCTCCTAAGTCACCAAGCATCATACCTACAGCGGGACCAGCAATATATTGACCAAAATCGATGACTTTGACACCTATGAGTGGTAATTCAAAAGTTTCTCGCATAATTATCTATCCTTAGAAATTTATGGTACGACTACGAAAAATCAGAACTTAATGAGAGGCAACACAATGAACACTTCACTCATGCATCTGCATCCGAAATCTCAACCTGTCAACAGCACTGTATCGATATAGGTATTACAAAAATCAATACAGTATTGTTGAATGCTTCTATAAACAGAGGCTATAAAGGCATGGCTTTAGAAGCGGTTTTAAAAAGTAAAGTGTTAAGTTGGCATGGCGAATTGCTTTTCTTCACGCAATATCGCACTAGGCCAGCGTTGAGTAATAGTCTTGCGTCGAGTAAAGAATCTTACACCGTCGGGTCCGTACATGGCCAAGTCGCCAAATAGTGATCGTTTCCAACCGCCAAAACTTTGAGAGGCTACTGGCACGGGTAATGGGATATTGACACCCACCATACCTACTTGGATGTTGTCTACGAAGTAACGAGCCGACTCACCATCTCGTGTATAGATACAGGTGCCGTTACCATATTCATGATCATTTATAAGCTCTATCGCTTCCTCCATGGTCTGCACGCGAATAACTTGTAATACTGGCCCAAATATTTCTTCCTGATAACTACTCATTTGTTTGGTGACGTTATCTATTAAAGTAGGGCCAACAAAGAAGCCGTTTTCATACCCTTCTGGTGCAGCATTAGAGCCATCGATCACCAACCTTGCTCCTTGGTCGGCCGCGTTTTTAATGTACCCTAAAATCTTAGATTTATGAGCTTGAGTGATAACAGGACCAAAATCATTGTTTTTGTCCGAATAAGCACCAAATTTTAGCTCATGTATGGCAGGCTGCAATGCAGCGATCATTTTATCAGCAGTTTCATCCCCTACTACGACAGCGACAGACAACGCCATGCAGCGCTCGCCTGATGAGCCAAAAGCAGCACCCAATAGTGAAGTAACTACATTATTTAAGTCCGCGTCTGGCATCACAATAGCGTGATTTTTTGCACCTCCAAGTGCTTGGCAACGCTTGCCTTGTGCCGCCGCTGTGGTGTAGATATACTCAGCAATAGGTGTCGAACCTACAAAGCTAACTGCTTTGATATCAGGGTGATGTAAGATAGCATCGACGGCTGGTTTGCCACCATTTACCACATTCATCACACCATCAGGTAAACCTGCTTGTTGTAAGAGCTTGGCGATAAAAAGCGTGGCACTTGGATCGCGTTCAGAGGGTTTTAAAACAAAAGTATTACCACATACGATAGCCATGGGGAACATCCACAGTGGCACCATTACCGGAAAGTTAAATGGCGTGATACCAGCCACGACACCTAGCGGATGAAACTCACTCCAAGAATCGATGTCAGTACCTACATTTCGACTGTGCTCACCTTTTAATAGCTCTGGCGCTCCACAAGCGTATTCAACGTTTTCAATCCCGCGCTGTAGCTCGCCTGCCGCATCATGGCTGATTTTTCCATGCTCTTCACCGACTAACCGACAGATTTCATCTGCATTTTGTTCCAAGAGCTCTTTGAATTTGAACATGACTCTGGCACGTTTCATTGGTGGGGTTTTACGCCACGCTGGAAAAGCAGCTTCGGCAGCAGCAACAGCTTCATCGATAGTTTTGCCATCACCTAAAGAAACGTGTTTGGTTACCTCACCAGTGGAGGGATCGTAAATGGGCTGCGTTTGGTTGTCTTCAACGATCATATTACCGTTAATAAAATGTCCGACAGTTTGCATAGTATTGTTCCTTTTAAAGAGTTTGGGTTATTAATGATTTAAAAGTCAGTGGACTTAAAAGCAAATCATGAGTCTATCGGTTTGCTCAAGCTTCAGCGCTACTATGGTCATCCCATAACAAGGTATAGAGTTGAATCATCTCTTCTAAACTTGGTATTCGAGGATTGTTATTAGGTGAGCCGGAGGCGAATGCTTGCTCGCACATAGTGTTAATAAGCGCATCAAAGTCAGCTTTTACAACGCCGAATTGCTCAAGAGTGGGCACTTTAAGTTCTTTATTCAGATCTTTTAGAAAAGTAACCAGATTGGCATTGGCTTGCGTATCGGTGTCACTATATTCAGCAATACCTAAAGCACGGGCACAGTCGGCATAACGATCAGGGGCGCTAGATATACCGAACTCGGTGATGGTTGGTAGTAGCATCGCGTTTGACAAGCCATGCGGAACATGGAAAAAAGCACCAATCGGACGACTCATACCATGTACTAACGCTACTGAAGAATTACAAAATGCAATACCTGCTAGCGTCGACCCTAGCATCATGGCCTCACGTGCTGTCTCATCTTTGCCATCATGATAGGCTTGTTGTAGGTTTGGTCCAATTAAGCGTAATGCTGCTAGCGCCTGTTGATCGCTATAGGTATTGCGTTTTGGGCTGATGTAAGCCTCAATAGCATGCGTCATCGCATCGATACCAGTGTCTGCAGTGGTTCTAGGTGGAACGCTAATAGTGAGGCTATAGTCCACAATTGCAGCTATCGGCATAAATCCCACGCCTACACATAAAAGCTTTTCGTTGCTGGTTTCATCGGTGATGATGGTGAAGCGTGTCACCTCTGAACCCGTACCTGCGGTAGTGGGTATCGCGATGATAGGCAAGCCTGCTTCATTGACTTGGCGAGGGAATTTATAGTCGCGCATCACTCCCCCAAATTTACCCAAAATGGCAATCGCTTTTGCACTATCAATAGGGCTTCCACCACCTAAGGCGATCAATCCGTCAAAATCTTGAGCTTTTACCAGCGCGACCCCAGCTTCGATAGAGCTCTCTGTAGGCTCTGGTACCGTATCTGAAAATACCTCAGCGACGATATTCTCACGACTCAGAATTGTTTGTATTTGCTCAACATATCCCAATTGCACCATCATGTTGTCGGTAATAATAAGCGGCTTTTTTATGCCCAAACCTTCTAATATCGTTGGTAGTTTTTCACAGGCATCGCGACCGATCTCCATTATCCTTGGTAGAAGAATACTATGTGACATACTGACCCATCCTTTTGTTGAATAATATAATTGCGAGTGTTTTCACTTCAGTTAATGTATCAATTCCATTTGATATCATTTCTATTTAAATTACATAACGATAAAAATCTTATCGATATGTAAAGATAACAGAGAATATTTATAAAAACAAGACGTAAACCCATAAATATTCTCGTTATAATAAGCGGCACTATTCAATCTTAAAAAAAAGCTAGGGATTCAAAGTAAGCTATGAGTAATATCAAAAAAAAAGGCTCAAGTGTTGAGCGCGTTTTACAAATAGTAGAGATTTTGGCAGGCTCACAAAGACCGATGAGTGTAAGCGATCTAGCAGAAACGTTGGAAATACCTATACCAAGTATGTATCGGCTATTGGATCAACTGCAGAATCTAGGATTTATTCAATTAGATTTACCTGGAAAAGTAACGTGTGGTAAGCGCACCTATAAGCTGGCTATGGACTTATGGAGAAATAGTCATTTCAAAACCGAAAGGCTGGCAATATTGCAGCAGTTATCAGCACAAATAGGAGAGACTGTAGGTATTGCACTGATGCAAGATCTAGACGTGGTTTATATTGATCGCGTAATGTCAGATTGGCCACTGCAGATATATTTGCCAGTGGGAACTCATGTACCCATTTGGGCAAGTGCTAGTGGCAAACTACTCCTGAGTCAGCTATCAAATGAAAAATGCGAACGCATCATCGATAAAATGTCGATACATGCCCTGACTACCAATACTCAGACGAATAAAAAGCAGCTCATGCAAACAATTGCCACAACCCGTGATACTGGGGTAGGTATAGATAATGAGGAGTTTATTCCAGGTATGGTAGCGTGTTCTGTACTGATTCCAAATAATGAAAACCAAGCATTTGCCACGGTGTTCACTCATGGTCCTACAGTAAGAAAGTCTTTAGAAGAGTTATTGAGCTATGTACCTGTAATGCGCACAGCTGCCAATGAGCTTTCAGTTATTTTTAATCAAGACTATCAGTAAAATTACTGGCGATAATCATGGCGGTCGCACAAGCAGTTGTCATCTAATATTTAAAAAGGCTTGTTCGCAGCGATGCGACAAGCCTTTTTTATGGCTGTTTATATAGTCAGTTCGACATAAAATCGATACG
>JBBSUA010000138.1:0-5709 GCA_038235315.1 Pseudomonadales bacterium
AAGCAGGTGTCTATCGTACGGGTGCTGTTAAATCCGCCATTGCACTTGGTGGATTATTATTAGATGGAATCGGCGATACGATTCGCATCTCGCTTGCAGCAGAGCCAGAAGAAGAGATTAAGATTGGTTTTGATATTTTAAAATCGCTCAATATCCGCTCGAATGGTGTTAATTTCATCGCCTGTCCAAGTTGCTCGCGCCAAGAGTTTGATGTTATGAGAGTGATGACGGCACTAGAGGCACGCCTAGAAGATATCCGCGAGCCTATGAATCTGTCAGTGATTGGTTGTAAGGTCAACGGTCCAGGTGAGGCCAAAGAAGCCGATATTGGTATCGTTGGTGCTGCACGCAGATCTTTGGTCTATCGTATGGGCGAAAAAAGTCACTTAATTGACACTGATAATTTGGTCGACGAGATAGAAAGCATGGTGCGCGCTCATGCAGAAGTATTAGAAAAAGCCCGTGAAAACGAGATTATTCGCGTAAGATAATATGTAGATATAGTTGATACTTAATAAAACGGATACATCGGGTTACGACGCAATAGGAATATAAATTTTTTTTGCTTGCTGTGTCTACGCTGACAGAGGCTGCAAAAAATGTATACTCCTATTGCTGACTCTTTTTTATATTGGACTGACTATATCAGCTGCATTAGACAGTATAAAACACAATAATTATAAAATAATTATCATAAATTTTGAGGATATAACGGCGTCATGATCAAAGCTATTAAAGGGTTCAATGATATCTTGCCAGACCAGTCTGCAAAATGGCTACATCTAGAAGCCGTATTGGCTGATGTATTGGGTAGATATGGTTATGAGCATATTCGTCTGCCTATCGTGGAGCAGACCGATTTGTTTGCCCGTGCTATTGGTGGTGCCACCGATATCGTCGAAAAAGAGATGTATAGCTTTGCTGATAAGTCTGAACCACCAACGCCGCTTACATTGCGCCCTGAAGGTACTGCTGGTGCTGTACGCGCTGTTATAGAGCATAATTTATTACGTGGTGATACGCCTAAGCTTTGGTATATCGGCCCAATGT
Organism: Pseudomonadales bacterium; assembly: GCA_038235315.1. Classification (GTDB taxonomy): domain Bacteria; phylum Pseudomonadota; class Gammaproteobacteria; order Pseudomonadales; family Moraxellaceae; genus Psychrobacter. Next base: position 1,051 of record JBBSUA010000138.1, read on the forward strand.
TTCGCTATGAGCGTCCGCAAAAAGGTCGCTATCGTCAGTTTCACCAATTAGGTGTTGAGAGCTTTGGTAGTGCGCTACCTGATGCCGATGCAGAATTGATTGCGATGACTCACTTGATGTGGCAGGAGCTGGGTCTAAAAGATGAGATGCGCCTGCAACTGAACAGTTTAGGTGAGATTGATGAGCGTCATGCTTATCGTGATGCACTAGTCACTTACCTGATGGATAAACAAGATCAACTAGATGATGACAGCAAACGCCGCTTGACGACTAACCCTTTGCGTATCTTAGACAGCAAAGAGGCCAGTACGCAGGCGATATTAGTTGATGCGCCAAAGCTTGCAGACTTTTTAGGTGACGACAGTAGCGCGCATTTTGAGCAAGTAAAGTCTTATTTAGATACGCTTGGTATCACTTACGAGGTAAATCCGCATTTAGTACGTGGTCTCGATTATTATAATAAAACGGTATTTGAATGGGTGACCGATAAGCTTGGTAGTCAAGCGACGGTCTGTGCTGGTGGTCGCTACGATGGGCTTATTGGTCAGCTAAAATCTGTAGATGCACGTGATGATATTAATCAAGATAAAAAGCCTGTAAAGTCTGAACCTGCTGTTGGATTTGCTATGGGACTTGAGCGCTTATTACTACTTATTGAAGCCGTTGCGCCATTCGCAGAAACTTCAACTTGTGATGTCTTTGTAGTTGCTCATCCAGATGTCTATAGCGCTGGTATCAGCTACGCGCAAAGCTTACGTTACAGTCGCCCAGATTTACGCATCAAGATGGCGAGTGCCACCAGTCTAAAAGCCCAAATGAAGAAGTCTGATAAGTCAGGTGCAGCACTGACCGTTATTTTAGCGCAGCAAGAAATTGATGATAATACGATTAGTATCAAAAATATGCAGACCGGAGAGCAAACGATGGTTGCACAAGATTGGCTATCGAATACTGACAACTTTATCTCTACGCCATAAAAGATACTACGAATAATGATACAGACTTATTTTAGCAATTTGATTTTCAATTAGACTCTCAATTAGACTTTCAGTCACTAGATTTTATCGGATAAATAAACATGGCTTTGACACCTAACTCGCCAAATACAGATAATTCAATGCAAGCGCTCAAAAAATATGGTGGTAATATTATCACTGTTATTTTATTAGCATTGGCCGGCTACTTCGGTTGGACCTATTGGCAAAATAATCATGCGCGGGTAGATACGGTCGCGGCTGATTATTATGCTGATATTCAACGTCTAAATGAAGAAGTCAAACTGGCTGCGCAAAATCCTGATTTAGAACCAGAAGCACTAACGGCGCTTGCAGACAGTCGTACTCAATTAAATAAAGATATTGATGCGCTAGTGAGTACTCATGGAGACTCTATCTATGCGTGGCAAGCGCTGATGATTAAAGCCCGTCAACAAGTTGATAGTGATGATTTCTCTGGCGCTACTGAAAGCTTAAAAAAAGCATTAGCGATAGATTTGGGTGATGCTGGGTTGAATGCGATTACTCGCTTACGCTATGCAGAAACCTTATTATCAGCAGGAGATGTGGACGCTGCATTAGCTGAAGCGAACAACGATTTGCCAGGCTCGTTTGATGCCAGTCAGCAAGAATTGCTAGGGGATATTTATTTAGCAAAGAACGATAAAGACGCCGCAATCAAAGCCTATAGTAATGCTTGGGAATTATTACGTAAACGTCAAGAAACTCGTGCGGTACTAGCACTGAAGATGGAAAGTTTAGGTATCGTTCCTGAGCCCATTACTTCGCAAGCAGAGCTGGTTCAAGCTTCGGCACCGGTGTTACCTGAAGCATTAACAGTCGAAGAAAGCACTGCTGATGCAACCGCTACTGCAAGTACAGATAGTAGCGTTAACAAAGATAACGCTTCTGACCAAGCAGCGCAGTAAATCATTAGTACAATGGATGGTACTTTTAATGGTTAAAATTATTGATTATAAATTTATCAGTTATAAAGTTATGTGTTACTAAAATCATATGCTATTTTTGACCGTTTTTATGAATAGCCCATTTATTGATAGTTAATTTATTCGTAGTGAGAACTTATAATGACCCGATCTATTCGCTCTAGCAAAACCCTAAAAGCGACTGTTATGCATATAACGGTATTGGCATTGATGACGACCGCAGTCGTCGGTTGTAATCGTGGCATCAAGCCCGTTGTCAATGAGCCAGTCAAACTGGTGCAGATTGCGCAGCCTATCAGCGTTCTTCAGCCTGTATTTAGTGTTGATGCGGGTAGCAAAAAAGCCAGCTCAAAAGATCCTCTTGATTTGCAAGTTGGTTATAATGGTCTACAGATGGTTGTGGCTTCACGTGGCGGCGAGCTTAGTGGCTTTGATAAAGGGGGTGCTCGCTTATGGTCACTCAATGTTGGTAACCAAATTACAGGCGGTGTCACCCTAGATTCACTGAGTCAAACCGCTATTATTAGCACGCGAAGTGGCTTAGTAATGGCCTTTGATAGTGCCACTGGTGCTAAACGTTGGGAGCAGCAGTTATCAGGCTCGGTACTTACTCCAGCGCTTATTAGCAATAATCGTGTGATTTTGTCGGCTAATAATGGCTTCTTACATGGATTATCTCTACAAACAGGTCAATCCATTTGGCAGTTTGCTACTCAAGTACCTGCAATCAGTGTTCGTGGTACCGCCGCGCCAACCTTGCTAGATGCCAAAACAGCACTATTAGCTACTGCTGATGGGCGATTGCACGCTATTACCGTTGATAATGGTTTGCCACTGTGGTCACGCCGTATTGGTGTCGGCACGGGTAGTAGTGAAGTTGAGCGCATGAGTGATGTAGATGCAACGCCTACTGTTGATGGTAACCAGCTGTATGCCATTAGCTATAGTGGTCAATTACTAGGTATTGATTTAGCCTCGCGCGAAGTACAGTTCGTCAATGAACTTGCCAGTCTCAAATCGCTTGCGGTCAATGCCACACAAGTAGTTGCGACCAGTCTCGATGGCAAAGTTGTCGCTTATGACCGCACAAATGGTCAAACACTATGGGAAAGTAATACACTCAATTATCGCAAATTAACCAACCCAGTAATGATCGGTAACTATATTGCTGTCGGCGACTTCGATGGCGTAGTCCATCTATTTGATCCGGCGACGGGTGACATTGTCAGTCGTGTACAGACTAAGGGTGCGTTGAGCAGTTTACAAGTTCAGGGCAGTCGCTTGATGACTCAAAGCACGACAGGTCAAGTTGCCATTTGGCAATTAGCCCGTTAACTGTTTAGTTGTTAATTTATAGCACATAGTATTATTTAGCCCATACTTTATAAGACAAAAACGCTGCCCAGTCAGCGTTTAATGCCTTGTGCAATTAGGAAGTTTCGCGTAGTCTATGCGACCGATGGATCTTAGCCACATTTATTAAGCAGTTAGCAACAGCAAACCCGCTGCCTGTTGTTTATTATTAACTTTTTTTCATCATTCATTTAAGTTTGCGGTAATATGGTAGCGTATTCGCTGTCAATATTGTCCATCATCGAGAGTAACCCATGAGTATCAAGCCTGTGGTCGCCTTAATTGGTCGTCCAAACGTCGGTAAATCTACCTTGTTTAATCAATTCACTAAGAGTCGGCAGGCATTAGTTGCTGATCTATCAGGTCTTACTCGAGATCGTCAATACGGTGACGCCGAGTTTGATGGCAAATCGTTTATTGTCGTAGATACTGGTGGTATTGGCGAAGCTGACGACGGTAGTGGTAATATTGATGACTACATGTCTGAGCAATCGCACACGGCGATTCATGAAGCTGACATCGTTGTTTTTGTGGTTGATGCTCGGGTAGGATTAATTGGCGCTGATGCTGAAATCGGCAAGTTTTTACACACTTTAGGTAAGCCCGTATATGTTGTTGCCAATAAAATCGATGGTGCTCATGATTCCGCCCCAGCTGAATTTTACGCCTTAGGATTAGGCAACCCTTATCCAATGGCAGCGAGCCATGGTCGCGGTCTTGGCGATTTAGCAGAAGCTATCACTGCTGATATGCCAGAGCAAGAAAGAGTATATGAGCCAGACGGTCTAAAACTGGCTATTATTGGTCGACCTAATGTGGGTAAATCAACGCTGGTTAACCGCTTATTGGGTGAAGATCGAGTGGTGGTGTTTGATATGCCAGGTACCACTCGTGATAGTATCTATATTCCTTATCAGCGTGAGGGCAAAGATTACGTCTTAATTGATACGGCGGGTGTGCGTCGCCGAGGTAAGATTGATGAAAAAGTAGAAAAGTTTTCTGTTATTAAAACCTTGCAAGCTATTGAAGACTCTAATGTGACGATCATTGTTATTGATGCGCAAGAAGGTATCGTAGATCAAGATTTACATATGATAGGCTATGCACTTGATGCTGGTCGTGCCTTGGTAGTCGCCATTAATAAATGGGATGGTCTTAGTAGCGACCAAAAAGACTTGGTCAAGTTTGAAATGGATCGTCGTTTTAACTTTATACCGTATGTTAAAGTACATCTGATATCAGCACTTTATGGTAATGGTGTGGGTAATCTTTATCCGTCCATTTTGCGTGCTTATCAGTCTTCAATGTTCGAAGTATCGACCAATCGTTTAACCCAAATTTTACAAGATGCCGTTGCAGCCAAT
>JBBSUA010000139.1:0-5706 GCA_038235315.1 Pseudomonadales bacterium
ATGGGTCAGCTATTTAATGATTTAGCATTGGCACTGGCAGGAGACAAAAAGGGCGGTCCAGCCAAAGTAGCAGTCATATCAAGTGGCTTTATGGGCAGTATCAACGGCTCAGCGTTATCAAATGTCGTCAGTACCGGCGCTTTCACTATTCCTTTGATGAAAAAGGTTGGTTATCACAAAGACTTTGCAGGTGCAGTAGAAGCCAGTGCGTCAGTTGGCGGTCAAATTTTGCCACCTATTATGGGTGCCAGCGCTTTTATTATGGCGGAAACGACAGGACTTGCTTATAGCACGATTGCTTTGGCTGCATTATTACCTGCGATACTCTATTATCTTGGCGTCATCGCACAAGTACATTTTCGGGCGGGTCGTCGTGATCTAAAAGGTATTGCCAAAGAGAGCTTGCCTAGAGTAAAAGACGTATTAAAAGCTCGTGGTCATATGTTATTACCGATTGTGTTTTTGATTTATCTATTAATCAAAAACGTACCAGTAGGTTATGCTGCTGCTTATACTATTGGCTTCACCGTAGTGATAAGTATGCTGCGTAAAGAGACGCGAATGGGGATTACTGATATTCTCGGTGCTCTAGAAGATGGCGCGCGCCAGTCGCTTGCAGTAATGGCAGCTTGTGCGGTAGTCGGCATCATCATCGGGGTAGTGAGTCTAACCAGTTTTGGTACGGTGATGACTTCATCGATCGTTACGCTAGGCGCAGGTTCATTATTCCTTACCTTAGTGTTAACGATGTTGGCATCGATGGTATTGGGTATGGGGCTACCGTCAATTCCGGCCTATATTATTACGGCAACTATGGCGGCTCCTGCCTTAGCTGGCTTTGATATCCCAATTTTATCAGCGCATATGTTCGTCTTCTACTTCGGGGTGTTTGCTAATATTACGCCGCCAGTGTGTCTAGCAGCCTTTGCTGGTGCGGGTATCTCAGGTGGTGATCCGATGAAAACGGGGTTTTTAGCGCTAAAACTAGCCTTAGCTGGATTTATCGTGCCGTTTATGTTTATCTACAACCCTGCTATGTTGATGATAGATCCTACTGGACTTGCGGTAACCGCCAAGGAATTTCCGTTACCTCCTATTATCGATATAATTACTGTAATATTGACTTCGGTTACGGGTGTCATCGCTCTGAGTGCTGCGTTAGAAGGGTATTTTAGAGTCGATATGAACATGGTAATGCGCTTGACACTGGCTATTGGGGCGCTACTACTTATTTTCCCTGGATTAATCACCGATGTAGCAGGTGCTGTCATTGTAGTTGGGATTGCGGTTTGGAATATTAAAACCAGTGATAAACCAACAACTACCTTAAGTGTCTAAAGCGTAAATCTCAAAGCAAAAAAAAGAAGCTATCATTAGCTTCTTTTTTATTACTTTATTTTTAAAAAATAACGAAAAACTCAGTTTAGCTTTAGATTTAGCTTTAGCTATTAACGTTTAGTAACTCTCTCATACATACCCTGAGCAAGCGTTTTAACGATCATTGCTTGACTTTGCACAAAGCCATTATACTTGGGCAAGTCATCATTACTATCTTCGATGCGGCGATTATAAAATAGATGCATGGTAGGTTCAGGTAGTGCGGACACATCAGGGTAATTGGTCGTAGGCACTAATATGAGAGTGCCGCCCATAGCCATCTCTATACTGGGTTTATTGCAGCGAGTACAAAGCCCACGGCTAATATTGGGTGGGAGTTTCCAGCGGCGAAACTTAGTATTAATGAGCTTTAACTCACTCACATCCTGCTTGAGTAAAACCGTCACATCATTATAAGCTTGGCCCGTATATTCTTGACAAATAGTACAGTGGCAGATAAAACGTCCGATTGGTTTATTATTGACAATATAAGTATTGCTAGTACAAGAACAAGAGGCTTCTTGAGGCTTAAATTCGCTTTTCATCGATTAATCCTTAATAATGGGTGGTCACCGTCAGTGTTAGAAATACATCACTATTTCAATTTATGAGTGCAAATGCTTCAGGCAACAATGTCATAAGTAGCTATTCTTTTTAAAATATATTGCGAAATGATGGCTTATTCTAAAGCTAACAGCTAAACCCTCATAAAAAAAGACCTATAGCAGGTCTTTTTTCACAACTCAGATGAATAACTGAAACTAACAGCCAAGTTTCCCTTCAGCAATAAGAGCCTTTTTGCTACGAATTGGTGCTGGGCAATCTTCACCATAGTACTGACGATCGGCAAAGTAGCTTGAGCGTACCATAGGACCCGCCCAAATATTAAAGAAGCCAATCTTTTTACCGTAGTCCATATAACGTTGGAACTCATCTGGATGGACATAGCGATCGACAGGGGCGTGGTTCTTACTCGGCTGTAAGTACTGACCAACCGTAATCATATCGACGTTGTGTGCTTTTAGATCATCAAGCAGCGTATAGATTTCTTCTTCAGTCTCACCCAAACCTACCATAAAGCCACACTTGGTAGCGATATCAGGACGACGTTCTTTATAGATTTTGAGTAAATCTAGTGAATGCTGATAGTCAGAACCCGGACGGAAGGCTTTATATAGACGGGGTACGGTCTCGATATTATGGTTAAAGACATCTGGTGGTGTTTCTGTCAGTAAGTCTAAAGCCACGTCCATACGCCCACGGAAATCAGGGACTAAGATTTCGATTAAGCAATGTGGGCTAAGCGCGCGTGATTCGTTAAGCACCTCAACGAAATGTGCGGCGCCACCATCTTTTAGATCATCACGGTCTACTGAAGTGATCACCGCATACTTAAGTTCTAACCCTAAGATAGTCTCAGCGGTATGGCGCGGCTCATCTTTATCAAGCTCATTAGGGCGACCATGACCCACATCACAGAACGGGCAGCGACGGGTACAGATATCACCCATAATCATAAAGGTAGCTGTACCGTCAGAGAAACATTGCGCCAAGTTAGGACAGGCAGCTTCTTCACAAACGGTATAGAGCTTTTGCTCACGCAATTTAGCCTTAATACGAGCGACTTCAGCAGGTGAGGAGAGTTTGACCCGAATCCAGTCTGGCTTTTTTTTAGCTTCGATGGTCGGAATTACTTTAATTGGGATACGGGCAACTTTGTCATATCCACGTAGCTTTTCACCTTGGATAGCTTTTTTTGGTTTGACTCTGGCAGCAGGAACATGGGTTTGTACGGCTAATGAGCTCATAGAGTTATCCTAAACCTTCATAATCCTAAATCATTATAGGATAAGGGTTTTATTTATTATTCATTAATAGTGAAATGTCGTTTTCGAGGGCTTTATTATAGCAAAACTGCGCGTGTTTATCATCTTTGTATCTTTAACCGATGCCGTAATAAACACAGTCAAAAGTAAAGACAAACCGTCTAAAAGTAGCTATCGATTGGGTATAAATTGAGTTGAGATAGGGTGCTCAGTTATACTCATTTATCACGATAAGATATGGACATGAAGGCGAGTGACAGCAAGGGAGGCGTTGGAGTTAATGACTAAAAAATTCACGCACCAAAAGACGTTATTTTTAGTGAAACGTTCGATATAAAGCTCGTCTCTATAATCTAACAGAAAAATGACTAAAAAACACCGTTAAATTAACTCAATGTAGTAATGAGTATTATCAAAATAGTCAGTAAAAAATACCATCCATTTCGTTAATAAATGTTGGCTATGCACAGTCATTTGTGCTTTGACCATTAACATTTTGGGCGTTTTAAGCTATATTAACAGCCATAAAAATCCCATTTGGCGTATGGATGCAGGCAGTCATTCTGACTACCCACATGCTACGCTATCCATCAATTGAAGAGGATAACTATTGTGTTAGACGCTTATCGTAAACATGTCGCAGAACGTGCTGAGTTAGGAACTGTACCTTTACCATTGAATGAGAAGCAAGTAGCTGATTTAATTGAGTTACTAAAAAATCCGCCAGCAGGCGAAGATGCGTTCTTGATGAATTTGCTAGAAAACCGTATTCCTGCTGGTGTTGACCAAGCGGCATACGTCAAAGCTGCGTTTTTAGCCGCTATTGTAAAAGGCGAAGCAACCTCTTCATTAGTCAGTAAGAAAAAGGCAGTTGAGATCTTAGGTACGATGCAAGGGGGCTATAATGTACAGCCATTAGTTGCTGCATTAGATGACGCTGAAGTCGCACAAGAAGCTGCTGATGCCCTGAAGAAAACCTTGCTGGTTTTCGATGCGTTTCATGATGTGACTGAAAAAGCAGAAGCGGGTAACGCTATCGCTAAAGAAGTGGTGCAGTCTTGGGCCGATGCTGAATGGTTCTTAAATCGTAGCGAGGTGCCAAAAAAATCAACTTATACTACTTTCAAAATCACTGGCGAAACCAATACCGATGATTTGTCTCCTGCGCAAGATGCGTGGAGCCGTCCTGATATCCCATTACATTCATTAGCCATGCACAAAAACTCTCGCGACGGTATTACCGCTGATGAAGAGGGCGTTATTGGTCCAATGAAGCAGATTGAAGCTCTGAAAGAAAAAGGTCATCAACTGGCTTATGTCGGTGACGTTGTTGGTACGGGTTCTAGCCGTAAATCAGCGACCAACTCAGTATTGTGGTTGATGGGTGATGATATCCCTAATATCCCGAATAAACGTGGTGGCGGTTTAGTATTAGGTAATAATATCGCTCCAATCTTCTTTAACACGATGGAAGATTCAGGCGCATTACCAATTGAGAAAGTGGCTGTCGATAACTTAAATATGGGTGATGTATTTGACATCTATCCGTATGAAGGCAAAATCACTAAGCATGATTCTGACGAAGTGCTATCTACCTTTAAACTGAACTCACCAACGCTACTTGATGAAGTACGTGCTGGTGGCCGTATCCCGCTAATCGTCGGTCGTGGTTTGACCAATCGTGCGCGCGAATATATGGGTTTGGGACATTCTGATGTGTTTGCTAAGCCAGAAGAGCCAACAGATACTGGTAAAGGCTATACCTTAGCGCAAAAAATGGTCGGCAAAGCTTGTGGTCTACAAGGCGTCCGTCCCGGTATGTATTGCGAACCAAAAATGACGACGGTCGGCAGTCAAGATACGACGGGACCAATGACTCGTGATGAGCTAAAAGACTTAGCTTGTTTAGGTTTCCAAGCGGATCTAGTATTGCAGTCTTTCTGTCATACCGCGGCTTATCCAAAGCCAGTTGATGTCGAAACTCAGCATACGCTACCTGACTTTATCATGAACCGTGGCGGTGTCAGCTTACGTCCGGGCGATGGTATTATTCATTCATGGTTGAACCGTATGTTGCTTCCAGATACCGTTGGTACTGGTGGTGACTCACATACGCGTTTCCCAATGGGCATCTCGTTCCCAGCGGGTTCTGGTCTAGTCGCCTTTGCTGCTGCAACGGGTGTGATGCCACTTGATATGCCTGAGTCTGTGCGTGTTCGTTTCGTCGGTGAGCGTCAAGCGGGTATCACTTTACGTGACTTGGTTCATGCGATTCCGTATCAAGCGATCAAAGATGGTCTATTGACCGTCGATAAAAAAGGTAAAATCAACGAATTTAATGGTCGTATTCTTGAGATTGAAGGTCTAGAAGACTTAACCCTTGAGCAAGCGTTTGAATTATCTGATGCTTCAGCCGAACGTAGTGCTGCTGGTTGTACGATTGCGCTATCTGAAAACTCAATCATCGAATATCTAAACTCGAACGTGACTTTATTGAAGTGGA
>JBBSUA010000140.1:0-5681 GCA_038235315.1 Pseudomonadales bacterium
CCAAACCACGCTTTATAAATAGCGGTTGTAAAGGTATCGACATTGAAGACGGATACTGCTCCAAAATCTGCAAGCGTCTCCATCGTAGCCAGTAATAAACCGCCAATGATCCAAGGTAATGCTTGTGGTAGCGCCAAACGAAAAAATACCCGACTGCGACTCAATCCTAGCATTTGTCCCGCTTCAATGGCGCGGCGACCTTGCGACAAAAATGCTTGCCGTGCCAGCAAATAGACATAAGGATAAAATGCCAATGACAAAATCAGCCCTGCACCCCAAACATTACGCACTGATGGAATGGCAGTACCGATTCCCAAATCACGTAGTCCGGTCTGTAGCGGTCCACTAAAATCAACAATACCTACCGTAACAAAGGCAAGTACGTATGCGGGAATAGCTAAAGGCAACATTAGCGCCCACGAAAAAAACCGCTGCCCCGGAAATCGATACATGCTCGTCACCCAAGCAAGTGCAGTACCTATACTGCCAGATATCACCGTTACCATTAATAGCAAAATGCCCGTGTTTTTGAGAACTTGCGGCAGTACATACTCACGCATGTGTATCCAAATATCAGATACTGGCTGAGTCCATGACAGTAGGACAATCAAAATCGGCACTAGCATAAACAACGAAATCAGCCCTAAGACTGATTTTGAGGCAATACGTTTTCGGAAGGTATAATCGCGATTGATAGCACGGTCTTGATCAACTATGCTATCTAGATTAACTGAGTCACGATCGACAGATGCTTTTGGCACGGTCATCATATACTTGCTACCCTCTTGTACTTATAAGAACGCTACTATTTATAACCTGCTTTATCCATCATTTGAATCGCTTGGGTCTGTAGGGCACCGAACTTCTGCACACTGATATCGTCTTGCTTGAACTCGCCCCAAGATTTGAGTAGCTCTGACTTGTCAATACCTTGTTTTATTGGGAACTCTTTGTCTGCACTGGCATAGATACCTTGTGCAGCATCAGACGATAACCACTCCATGAGTTTGAGTGCGCCATCTGGATTGTCTGAATTGGCAATCACTCCACCACCGGAGATATTCACATGCGTACCCGTAGTGTCTTGATTTGCCCAAAATATCTGTACTGGAAAGTCAGGCTTTTCATCAAAAATACGACCATAATAATAACTATTAGCAACAGCCACTTCACACTGACCAGCAGCAATGGCTTCTAACATGCTGGTGTCATCACTAAACACATCAGTAGCTAAGTTAGCCACCCAACCCCGAATGACTTCTTCGGTTTTTTCTGCGCCTAGGTTCTCTATCATGCTAGCAACCAATGACTGGTTATAGACTGAGTTTGAGGTACGCAAACAAAGCTTACCCTTCCACTTCGGATCTGCTAAATCAGCATAAGTTGATAACTGAGACGCTTCAACTTTGCTTGGGTCATAAAAGATAGTACGTGCGCGTAGCGATAGACCAGTCCATTGACCTTTTGGGTCACGATATTTAGCCGGTATATTGGTCTCTAAAATACTCGATGCCACGGGTTGTAATAACCCCTGTTCTGCCGCTTGCCATAGATTACCAGCATCTACCGTCAACAGCATATCAGCAGGTGTATTTTTGCCTTCAGCTTGCAAGCGTGCCATCAAAGGTCCAGTCTTATCGGTAACCAGCTCAATCTTCACACCCGTCTCTTCGGTATACTTATCTAACAACGGCTTGATGAGTTGCTCATTACGCGAAGAATAAATAGTAACGACTTGGTCACTATTAGTAGTGGTCGCAGCGCTATCTGTAGCAGTGTCCGCTTCAACGCTAGGCGCTGTGTTTTCAGCTGCTGCATCAGTGTTTTGCTCAGGCGTTTCTGCTTTATTGCAACCGACTAAACCCAACATCAAGCTAAATACAGCCACAGTTAAGGTAGCTTTGACAGGGCGGGTAAACGACAATGGTGCTGTAAGCGAATGCGATGACATAGGTGTCTCCAAAATAGTGCGACAAAAATAATGAGTTATTAAAACCACTGATTGATTGATAAATCAAAACTAAAAACGGCTAATGAGAAAGGGTTAAAAACTAAAAACAATATACTAATGGAAATGAGACTAATTATCAATACATTTATCAGACCCACTCATGTCGCCATTGTCCTATCCTTTTACCGCAGTTTTTCCATCCCTTTTCATCATGATGAATGCATCTTAGCTATGCAGTAACCACTGTCCCAAAATCACATTCACAGCTGCCTCAGTTCGCAGCACTCTTGAACCCATATTGACCGCTTGGCAACCTTGAGCTGCCAGTAGTTCAATCTCATAATCAATCCAACCACCCTCACTACCAATACAAACCACAGTGGGTAAAATAATCTTGGTAAGCGCATTCATTCTTGTAGAAATTATACTTTGCGCGGTCTTTGATGGTGATTGCAGCTGTTGCAAATACTGCAATAATGACAGCTCACAATGAGGATGTGCCACGATGGCATGAGTGGTAATCAGACTTGCTAGCTCATCTTCGATAAAAGGCTTAAAGCGTTTTTGTAGCGTAATGGTCGGAGCGATACTGTCGATGCCTTGTTGCAGTCCTTCCAATACAAACTCGTCAAGTCGGGCTAGCATTGGACTTTGCCAATAGCTTTTTTGAGTGCGATAACTATTAATTAGCACAATATCACGCACGCCAAGCGCGGTCATATCCATGATTAAACGGCGTAATACTTTTGGACGAGGTAATGCTAAGATAACCGTCACGTCAAGCTTAGTAGGCGGCGCATTATCTAGATTGACGTCGCGTAGCTGAATTTTATCGGCTGTCATTGTGTCAATAATGGCAGTGCCAAGATTGCCACCAAGCTGACCAATCTTTAACGTATCGCCTATTTGCGCTCCAAGAATTTTATTAATATGCTCAATGTGCAGTGGTGCATCAATATGCGCGTGAGGTAGCGAAAAATGAGTAGCAGGCAATAAAATACAATTCATAGCAGATGTCGCTTAATGAAAAAAATCATTGAATAAAAAACTACTTAGTAGAAGACAGTCTTCACAAAATCATAGCCGGATGCTCTACTTCAAAGCATCAGAGTTTCTAAGTTTCACTGTCTGTAAATTGCTCAATTACTTTTTCAATCATTGATACTTGTCGGGTCAGTACTGATTGCTGCTGCTCAGTTAACTGCTCACCAGCTTGTCCTGCCCACTTAGCCAGTTGCGTATGCTTCAACCAAAACTGTAGCTGCTGTGCAATAAGCGCAATATCGTCTATGTTAGTGACTATAGCCTGCGTTTTTTGAGCCAAGTCGTCATTCTCGATCAGTGGCTTGTCGCTGACAGTAATCGCTTGATAATATTGATTATTTGGCTGATAAAGCGCACCGACGCTAGCCAGTTTATCGACTACGCTTTGACAGGACTGAGTATACTGTCCAATAATAATAGGTGTGGCTACACTAGCTGGCTCCACCGGATTGTGACCACCGATATCGACTAATGAGCCGCCAACCAGTGCCACATTAGCCAATGCGTACCACTGCATCAACTCGCCCATACTGTCTGCTAAATAAACTTGGGTCTGCGGCGTAACCTGCTCATCAAGACTACGTCGTGCCATCTGTAATCCTGACTGTGCAATCAGTGCAGCAACCTCATCAAAACGCTCAGGGTGTCTAGGCACGATAATTAACAATGTATCAGCTAGCGCAGAAGAAGTTAGCAGCTGTTGATGTAGAGATAATACCGTCATCTCTTCACCGCTATGGGTACTGGCTGCCACCCAAATAGGACGACTATCATCTTTCAATAAGGTATTGAATGTAGGCTCAGTAATGTCTGTTTGATTAGCAGTCATTAGCTCTGTTCTATTATCATTATAATGGTCATCAGTTCTGACAAGCTTCGGAGTGTTAATGACCCATTTCAGAGAACCCGCAACCCGGATTTGTGAGCTGTACGCACCCAGCTGGCGAAAGCGTTTGGCAGATTCATTATCTTGCGCGATGATTAATGTCAAGTTTTGCATCATGCTGGCACTGACGGCACTGATTTTTTGATAGCGTGTAAATGAGGATGCTGATAGTCGACCATTGACTAAAATACTAGGTACATCCTGCTCAGATAGCCTGGTTAAGATATTTGCCCATAGCTCAGTCTCCACAAATAACGCAGCGATTGGTTGTACATGCGCCAAAAAAGCATCTATCACCGCCGGGCTGTCTACTGGTACGTAGCTATGATTCAATCGCCCTTGCGAGATATCATCAGCAAAGCGACTCGCACCACGCGCAAAACCTGTCTGTGTCGTATTGGTCAACCATATATGATAGCCCTTTGCTAACAATGCATCCAACAAAGGCGCAACGGTATTGGTCTCCCCTAAAGAGACAGCATGACACCAGATAGTTTGTTGATTAATTTTAGACTTAAATAGGGGCGGATACTGTTTTCCAAAACGCTGTGCAACCTCTTGTTGATAATTCTCACGCTGATGTGAGCGCTTCCATACTTGCAAACGATACAATGGCTTTAATAGCGATATAGCCGATCGGTAATACCAAGGTGGATGACTGGGAAGGCGTTTGATTAGCGGTGTGGTTTTGCGTGCTACAGGCTCAGTCGCTGGTTGTTGAGACGGTATATCAGAAAACGGCATGAAGAAGCCCAAATTAATTGTGAATAAAACAGCTAAAAAGTGAGATCAGAAAATGCGCCAATTCTAACCGAAAGTCATCTGTAGCGATAGAGAAAACATTTATACCAGAATAATCAGTAATATCGCCCCTACCGCAATGGCTGCAATCAATAATTGATAACGCTTAAAACTGTTCTGTTCTTGCTTTTGGGTGGTTATCAGGGTTTCTGCTTGCTGCCACTGAGCCACTACGGTAGCCGCTTCGACATGACCATTCTTCGCCGCTTGCTCTAGCCAATATCTGCCATTATCGATATCTTGTGCGACACCCAGCCCTTGATAATAGATCCTACTTAATAAGCGCTGGGCGCGACTGTCTTGGGCGTTAGCCGCTTGCTTTACCAAATCCACCCCTGCCTCTTTGCTGGCTTGCAAATCAGTAATCAATCCTTCTCCGAGCAACTCATACATAGCTAACCGTAGCATAGCCGCAGTATTGCCTGCGTTCGCTGAGTCTTGGAGCATGAATAAGGCTTGCTGGCGTGCGGTTAAATGCGTATCCGAGAAGGTTACTTGCGCCCGTGGCTTATCCTGTCTATCGATATGACGCTCAAATTGATCAAGAACTTTGCAAGCTTGTTGATAGTCACTATTGCCAGCTGTCTGGCTCACTTCAATATCATTAAGGTCTACCAGCAATTGCGTAAAAATCTCAGGTGTTGGTAAGATTGGCTTATTTTTTGGCGCAACTGTTTTTCTAAGCTCTGGTTTATTAGCAACCGACTCTGTGCTAACTGATTTTAGAGCAACTGGCTCTGTAGCAATCAAACTATCAGGCACGGCTATCTTATCTGCCATTGATTGTTTTTGTAGCTTAACTTTACTATCAATAGGAGACGCACTTATTTTAGTGTCTTTGCTAGCATAATTACTGGTTGGCATAGCTGCTTTGACAGTGGTGCTTTCATTAATGGTTAAAGCGCTATCAGGCAATCGCGTACTCACCGCTTGATATAGACCACTAGCAACCTGCCCGCCCTGCACCGCTAAAAACTGTCGGTCAATATTACCAAATAG
>JBBSUA010000141.1:0-5673 GCA_038235315.1 Pseudomonadales bacterium
CGGGCTTTAGCGTAGATCATCCGCAAACCACGGAATATCAACGTCGGTCTATAGTATCATATCATAATGATGGGCTAGCGCTGCTTTGGTAAGTGCTTTAGGACAATTACCATAATACCAATTACCATAAATCATCAACTCAAATAGACTGGTATCACAGAATAAATAGTGAGGAGTTTGTTCTAATTGTGCTGACTCTAACGCCATTGCATTCTCTAATGCTATTTGACCTTGCGCGATAGGCAATAAATCCTCCCACGTACACGTTTGCTGATCGGCATTCCATTTGTTCTGCAAGTAAGTGCGCATATACTCTGGTACCCAAGGGCTATCAAAATGTGTCGCTAGGTCACGGCATAATGTGGTTTTGCCCGTACTTTCTGCCCCTAAAATGGCGACTTTGATAACTGATTTAGGCGTATGCTGGGTTAAATTGTATGCGGAAGCGTCGTTGCCATTCATAATATGCCCAGATTGCAATGAGAGTAAATACCACATACTGTAATGCAGTAAACGTCAAACCTTTATAAAAGTATAACGGCACAGATATGGCATCAGCGATAATCCATAAGAGCCAATGTTCAATCTTCCGCCTAGCCATAAGCCACATCGCCATTAAGAACAGCGCTGTTGTCAGCATATCGGTATAATCAATCCACGTAAACAAATGCAACCCAAGCACTGCGCCATCAAAACTAAAGTTATTGTTTATGACGGGACGCAAGTAATAGACTGTCGCTACGAAAGCTATCGTTATACTAGCTAGCACTACCAAAATGGGAACATCGCTGGTTTGGATATGTTCGATACTGATCTCGTCTTGATTGGCATTGGCTTTGTTTTTTGACCAATTAAACCAGCCGTAGACACCCATAGCAGTATAGTAAGCATTGATAAACATATCGCCAAACAGCTGCCACTGCCACAATAAATAGACAAAAATTGCCGTGCTGACAATACCAACGGGGAAGACCAGCACATTCAATCTGCTGGCGAGTAAAACACTAGCAACTCCAAAAATGACAGCGACTAATTCTAGCCCAATAAACAGTGTGGGG
Source organism: Pseudomonadales bacterium (assembly GCA_038235315.1). GTDB lineage: Bacteria > Pseudomonadota > Gammaproteobacteria > Pseudomonadales > Moraxellaceae > Psychrobacter. Next base: position 1,059 of record JBBSUA010000141.1, read on the forward strand.
TAGTCGGCATACTGACCGAACAGCCAGTCAAAAAGTGCGATCACTACCTTTCCTTATTTTTATAGAGTAATAAAATGGGTGATTGTGATAAGGGCTAATTATATAGCAGGCACATTGAAATGGGGTTAGTCTTTAACCGTTTTATATCTGAAATTGAATATTTGTAACAAAGTATTAGAAAAATAATAATATTCAGGCATAATAAAGACATTGATTTAAGTTTACAGTTATTCACCGAAAGTAGGTTTGCGCTATTTTCTCCCTTTTTATGCTTATTTTTAAGCTCTATTTGTAGTAGACAAGGAAGCTTTATTATGACGACTTGTATCACTGGCACTGGCCTGTACATTCCCCCTTATAGCATTAGCAATGAAGAGTTGGTTGAGTCCTTTAACCAGTATGTTGATAATTATAATGAGCAACACGCTGATGAGATAGCCAACGAAACTATTCCTGCATTGCAACATTCTTCTGCTGAATTTATTGAAAAAGTATCTGGCATTAAGTCTCGTTACGTCATGGAAAAAGCCGGTATTTTAAATCCTGAAATTATGGCGCCAGTCATTGCCTACCGTAATCTAGGCGAAGAGCTGTCTATCATGGCTGAAATGGGTGCAGCAGCGCTTAAAGATGCGCTAGCTGATGCAGGTTTGGAAGCCAATGATCTAGACGGTATTATCCTTGCCTGTTCTAACTTTCAACGGACTTATCCTGCCGTCGCCATCGAGATCCAAAATGAGATTGGCATGGTTGGTGGCTTTGCTTATGATATGAACGTCGCTTGTAGCGCCGCAACTTTTGGTCTATCACAAGCGCATGGTTCTATCGTATCAGGACTTGCCAAACGCATTGCCGTTGTCAACGTTGAGATTACCTCAGCACATCTTAACTGGCGTAACCGTGACAGCCACTTTATCTTTGGTGACGTCGCTACCGCTTGTATCGTTGAAGATTTAGACACGCCAAAAGGTTATGAGATCCTAAACGCTAAACTATTTACTGAGTTCTCAACTAACATCAAAAACGAATATGGTTTTATGGATCGCTCAGAGTTTCTAGCGGCAGAAACCCAAATGTATCCTGATTTAAAAGAGCCGGTGACAGATAAGCTATTTTTGCAGAATGGTCGTAAAGTGTTTAAAGAAGTCTGTCCAAAAGTGTCACAAATCATTCTTGAGCATTTAGATGATAATAAAATTCCACCAAGCGATGTCAAAATGATGTGGCTACATCAAGCCAATGCCAATATGCTTGATTTGATCTTACGTACCGTAATGGGTAAAGAGGCGGACAAATCTATCGTCCCAAGCGTCATCGCTGAATTTGCTAATACCAGCTCGTCAAGCCCAATGGTGGTTTTCCATCGTTATAAAGATGATCTACAATCAGGTGATCTAGGTGTGATTTGCTCCTTTGGCGCTGGTTATTCCATTGGATCGGTACTGGTCAAGAAGGTTTAGAAATCTTTAGTTAGGCTTTAAACACGTAAGGGCTATTGAATAATTGCGAAGTGGACTACAAAGTCTTGCTGCAAATATTCAATAGCCCTAATGCGTTATAAAATGCGAATAAATAAGCTATGAGCATTGCTGACTACTATATATGTTCATAGAGTCTTGATGTTTTCATAAATAACTTTCAGTTAATTTATATTAAATAATAAAATAAAATTACATTAACAATGATATCTTTTTCATATAATGTCAAAGCTCAACAGTAGTTCAATATCACCTTATATAAGTTATTTTAAAATTGACAATATACCTAGGATAGGAAATTCTTATGCGGTTTTATACTTTATTAGTTCTAACGGCTGTTTTATCTGCGACTTCTGCTCAGGCTGGAATTTACGCCGGTTCAAATGGCGTTCAAGTTGGTGATATTTCAGTTGGTGCAAGTGGTATTAGTATTCCTGGATATGGTGGGGTCGATATTAGTGGCTCTGCTGGTCAAGCAAATGATAATGCTACCTATAACTGTACTGCCAAAAATCCGAACGCGTCTATCAGTGGTAGTAATCGAACAATAACAGTTAACGGGTCTTGCCAAACGATTACCGTCAGTGGTGCAAACAATTCAGTCACCGCGCAACAGGCCAACAAATTAATTGAGTCTGGCGCAAACAATGAGATTACTATCACCAAAGTGAATAGCATTTTAGTGAAAGGAGCAAATTCTTCAGTAGAGTACCGCTCTGGTCTAACCGTAAAAAGACCAAAGGTAAGTGCCACTGGACCCAACTCATCAATAGATATTTTTTAAGAATAAAAAAATCATAGAGCGTGCTGATTTATGACAGATTCTTAGTAGGTAGTGACGAATAAAAAAGCGATAACTGTGACGAGTTATCGCTTTTTTATTCGTAATTAAAGGTGGCTTTTTAAAATTTTACTTCGTCTCGCGATCCATTAAATTAAATCCTAGTTGTGTCGCATTTATACGAATTGATAGCTTAATTACCCATAAAACCAGTAGCGATTTAATACAATCAAGTTATAAATTAGACAAAACGCATTTCAGTAAATAGCCAGAAAATTTGCTATAATCGCTTTCTTATTTCAATCATTCAAATAAAAGTTACATTATGAAAGAATCCTTGCGCTTACGTTTAGACCAAATGGTAGACCGTTATGAAGAGGTCACTGCGCTTTTGTCTGACCCTGATGTCATCAGCGATAATAATAAATTCCGTGAGCTGTCGGTTGAACATAGCGATTTGATGGACATTACTACCTTGTGGTTGAATTACGGGCGTGCTGAGACCGACGAAGCTGATGCTGAGAGTATGCTAGCCGACGCCTCAGATCCTGACATGAAGGAGATGATGCAGGACGAGATTGACACTGCTCGTGGTAGCATTGTAGACATGGAGGAGGCGCTCAACGTTATGATGCTGCCTAAAGATCCTAACGATAAAGTGCCTGCATTTTTGGAGATTCGCGCCGGTACTGGCGGTGATGAAGCGGCGATCTTCTCGGGTGATCTGTTTCGCATGTATCAAAAATATGCCCAAGCACAAGGTTGGACGCTGGAAGTGTTATCGGCTAATGAAGGTGAGCACGGCGGTTATAAAGAGATTATCACTCGTGTCTCTGGCAATAGCGTCTACGGTCGCTTAAAATTTGAATCTGGCGTGCATCGTGTTCAGCGTGTGCCTGAGACCGAAAGCCAAGGTCGCGTGCATACCTCAGCTTGTACCGTTGCGGTCATGCCAGAAGTTGAGATTGATGATACGGTGGATATTAATCCTGCGGATCTGAAAATGGATACGTTTCGCTCAAGCGGCGCGGGTGGTCAGCATGTGAACACGACCGACTCAGCGGTACGCTTAACCCATATACCGACGGGTACTGTGGTAGAGTGTCAGCAAGAGCGTAGCCAACATAAAAACCGTGCACAAGCTATGAAGATGCTGATCTCAAGAATTCAGCAAGTAAAAGTGCAAGCTCAAGTGGATGCAGCGGATACCATACGTCGTAATTTGGTTGGTAGCGGTGATCGCAGCGAGCGTATTCGCACCTACAACTTCCCACAAGGGCGTATGACTGACCATCGTATCAACTTAACACTATATAAGCTTGATGCGATTATGGAAGGTGACATGGACGAGTTACTTGATGGGCTATTACGTGAGCATCAAGCAGACTTGATGGCAAGTATTGGCGGTGAGTAATAGTTAATAGCATCTTAATAATAAGTAAAACGCAAATATAAGTAATATTATGAGCATGTCTACAATTTACATTTGAGAGATACCATGAATAATCGTTTGGCTGCACTCATTATAGCTTTGTTTTCTTTGGTTTTTATCTCTGCATGTCAGACATCACCGTCAGTGATTGATAATCAAAATGATTCCGTTTCTACATCTGAAAGTCTTGCAAAAGCATGTCTCGCTAAAGGTGGCGAGTACACAAAGCAGGGTAAGCTACAGATGTACAGGTGCGTCATGCAATTTTCAGATGCAGGAAAGTCTTGTAGTGATAGTGCTGAGTGTCAAGGAAGTTGTTTGAATTCAAATCGGCTTATTGAGACTAATACATCAAACGTCGTGGGTCAATGTGCCTCTACTGATAGTCCTTTTGGTTGTCGCGAGATCGTTGAAAACGGTGTTGGCAAAGGATTTCTGTGCATAGATTAATACAATAATTTTTTCCAGAACTAAAATTTAACCTATCAAATTTTGAGAATTTTATGTCAAAGCCCAATGATCAAAGCAACAAGAATAATCAAGCCGTCGATGAACAAGCGCCAACTTTAGAAGAGGCCAATGAGCTGATTGTTCAGCTGCAAGCCAAACTCGATGAGATAACTGCTTCAGGCAAACAAGCTTATCCAAACCAGTTCAAACGTACGGACTATGCTCAAGATTTGCAAACTGCTTTTGACGGTATCTCAAAACAAGAAATTGAAGAAAAAGCAGCCAATGGTGACAAGACTCAGGTTAATGTTGCTGGGCGCGTTATGCTTAATCGTGGCTCGTTCATTGTTATTCAGGATATGAGTGGTCGCATTCAGTTGTATGTGGCTCGCAAAGAATTAGATCCAGAGACCCTTGCCAGTATTAAGTCATTGGATTTGGGTGATATCGTTGGTATATCAGGTTATATCGGTC
>JBBSUA010000142.1:0-5652 GCA_038235315.1 Pseudomonadales bacterium
ATCTTATGAATGAAGAGATGAACGGCAAGCTACTGTTTCCCTATCTTGTCGATCCGAATACGGATACTAAAATGTATGAGTCACAGGACATTATCGATTATTTAGACGAGAATTACGGTTAAAATAAAAAATTGATGGTACTATTTTTTGATGGTACTGATTTTTGATGGTGTCATTTTTATACTTGTCACTTTACCGTGCGCTCGGGTAATGGCTTTCATTCTCTATTCTATGACTACTAATGCTATGACTAAAACAACCTCTTTTGTTCTAACCAGCTACAACATTCATAAAGGCATGTCGCCGCTAAACCGACAGGTCAAAATGCAAGGTATTGCTCAAGCGTTGGGGTCAGTTGGTGCAGATGTGCTGTGTCTGCAAGAAGTACAAGGGCAGAACCTCAAGCGCACTATGCACTATAACGAGTATCCTGATCAGTCACAGCATGAGTGGTTTGGAGAGTTTTTGCAATTGCAGAACAGCTACGGTAAAAACTCAGAATATGAGAACGGTCATCATGGCAATGCCGTATTGAGCCGCTTTCCGCTAGACCCTAAGCATAATGTTAATATTAGTGTTAATAAACTTGAGCAGCGTGGCGTCTTGCATTGTGAAGTGCATCCTATAGGATGGGAGAGGCCAGTAGTCGTACTATGTGCCCATCTTAATCTGTTTGAGCGCGATCGCGTCAAGCAATATCAAGCGATTAGCGATTATGTGCGCAATGAAATAAGTGATGACCAACCTTTAATTTTGGCTGGAGATTTCAACGACTGGAAAAGGATGTCGTGTGACAAGTTAGCCAATAGCCTAGGGATGACTGAAGCCTTTAGACATTGTCATGGCAAGCTACTACCGACTTTTCCTGCAAAGCTACCCGTACTGAGTTTAGATCGTATTTATGTGCGTAATTTAGCGATTAAAGACGCTTGGGTACATACTGGCAAGCCGTGGTCAACATTGTCCGATCATCTGCCCATTAGTGCTGAGCTGGCTTTAGCCTAAGACAATCAATACTCGATAAATAAAAATAAGGATGTTTTATTATGTCTACTACCTCTACTCAAGAATTACCAAGTGTCCAACATGCCGTTCTCATTCGCGAGTTTGGTGAACCTGAGGTTATGAAATATCAGGATGGTATCGATATTCCTAAGCTTGCTGATAACCAAGTATTAATCAAAGTCGCTTATGCTGGTATCAACCCAGTCGATTACAAAACCCGCCAAGGTAAAGGTTGGGGTGCAGAAATGATTCGACAAGCGAAATTTGCGAATGATGAGCCCGCGATTTTAGGTTTTGATGTTGCAGGTGAAGTGGTCAGCTCGAATAGCGATCAGTTCGTGATTGGTGATAAAGTCGCCGCTCTTACCTTTAATGGTGGCTGCTATGCTGAGTACGTGGCGGTAGATGCCAATCTACTGGCTAAAGTTCCGGAGGGTGTTAGCTTAAAACAAGCGGGCGCACTACCGTGCATAGGACAGACGGCGATTCAGTTCATCGAGTTTGCTGATATTAAAGCAGGCGAGCACGTCGTCATGAATGCTCCAGCTGGTGGTGTTGGTCACTTATTGATTCAGTTATTAATGGAAAAAATAGCGCAAGATGGCATTAGGGTAACGGTCATCTGCTCACCAGAAAAATATAACAAACTTGATGATTTGATAGATAAAAGTAAACTTACCGGTTGGATTGATTACACCAAAGAGGACGCTTTCCCTGACTTGCAAGCCGATGTACTACTGGACTTGGTCGGTGATGTTGCTGGAGTGCGTGCGCTTGATGTATTGAAATCAGGTGGGCGCGTCAATGTACTGCCAACGATTTGGGTCGACAAGCTCAAAGAGGCAGGCAGTAAAAAAAGCTTGAGCGTAGCTGGATACGCAGCTCAGCGTAGCGGTGATGATATGGCACGTGTCTTACAGCAAGTTGCCGATGGTAAGTTGAAACTGCATATTCAACAAAGTTATCCTTTATCTGAAGTAGTTGCCGCGCATACTGAGCTGCAAAAAGGCGATGCTTTTGGCAAGATCGTGTTGGAGGCGTCTGCCTAATTTACAACTAATAAAGGGTATAGGCGATGACTAAGACGCTAGATAAAGGCAGCCTTTATTTGGCGTTTTTTATGTCTAAATTTCAGGACTATTTCACTCACGTTATAATCACTCTCAAACCGTTAGCATATGCCGGAAGGTAAGGCTGATACGCCCTTCATTAACTTTAGTCGTCTTAGCAATACTGTGTTTCCAATAGTGCTGAGTGACGCCTGCCATTACTATTAACTGTCCTGATGTCAGATAAAGATCCACTTTGTCTAACATGTTTTTATGTGTGTTCAGCTTATGCTTAACTTGCTTGTGCTTAAACGACATCTCACGTGTCGCCCCTAAAGAAAACGCTGCGATTAAGGGTTGTGCGCCTAGTTCCTTTTCGTCATCAGCGTGATAGCTCATACCTTCAGAGCCTGAGGGATAATAATTCAGCAAGCACGCATTAAAGTAGGGCTGCTCATTTTCACTGTTCTGATGACTATTCGTATTAGCGCTAGATATCTTAGCAGCATCAAGTTTTAAAGTATGAATCTTATCTTCAATCAGCTGTTTCACGTGAAACACTAAAGGATGCCACCCTGTTGCCAGATGAGTATGACCACCGTAACGATAGCTTAATCCTTCATCAGCCATCCACACCACTTTGCGCTTAGTCACGTGAGTCTTGCCGAATAAAGTGACGATATCTGACTGCCAAGGTAGGGTTGTTAGCAGCAGTTGATATAAGTCGTTAACGCTATCCGCTATTTCAATTAAGTCTAGCTGCCCCAAATTGTAGAGCTGACCATCAAAAGGCAATAGGTTTTCAGTAGGGCTAGGTGCAAATAGATCGTTCATAGAACTAACTCGCTGTTGTATTCTTACAACATTTTCTTATTTTGCTTTTAATTTGCAATAGACTCTTGCAAATCAAGAATAGTATCCGCGCATAACTTCGGGGCTTCTATCGGTAGCAAGTGCCCATAGTCGGGTAGAGAAATAATACGTTCAGCAGGCACAAAGGTTTGCCAGTGTTTACGGACTTTGTCGCTGATAAATAGCGTAGGTTTGCCAGTGATTAACGTATAAGGAACGTTCAGAGTATTGAGCTGTTTTAAAGCGCCATCAATGTAGGGCGTACCAAAATAATTCGCTAGCTCTTGCTCAGGGCTAAAAGTTAATGTATAGCTGCCATCGTCTTGCTTGGTTAAGCTATTCTCTACAAACAGTTGCAAATGCTCATCGCTGATACGCCGATAAGCACGTTGCGCGCGCAAATTATCATAAAGACCCTGCACACTTTGCCATGAGGCTTGTTTCGTCAAGGTGCTTTTAAAAGGTTCACGAGTGAGCTTAAGCGCACGGGGAAACAGACCATACATTAGCGTTTGTGCTTTGGTAAAAGTGACTGGCTCTATTAGATACAACTGTGAAAATAAATCAGGGCGCTTGGCAGCAGCGATAGCGGTGGCTGTTGCGCCTTGCGAATGACCAATACCCACAATAGGTGTGTCTTGAGTTTTTTCTAAAAAATCAATGAGCATATCCGCATCTTGCTGGCGAGTTAAGCACTGAGCTGTCGGTTTGTCGTACCAGTAGCCACGCATCGCTAATGAGATCAGATTGAAGCCTTTGGCAAGCTCTTTTAATAGCGGTGTATAAGTACCAACCGTAAAACCATTACCGCCATAAAAATGTGCAGTATGACGGTTATGAGTATGAGTCTTGACTGAGGTATTCATTCTATCTAATGTGTAGTAACGTGCTTGCTTACCATCAATTTCAATACTTTTCGCAAACGCTTCCATACTGCTTTGTCCTTGTAATTCAAATGCAATTCAACCAATGCTTATCGTTTAGACTTAGCTGTCTTCACCTAAGAACCCACCACTTTGACGATGCCACAAGCCTGCATAAACCCCTTTTAACGCTAGTAATTGTTCGTGACTGCCTTGCTCAATAATGCGTCCTTGATCCATCACTACCAAGCGATCAAGCGCGGCGATAGTAGAGAGGCGATGGGCGATAGCAATTACTGTTTTGCCTGTCATAATGTCATTAAGACTTTCGGTAATCGCAAATTCAATCTCAGAATCTAAAGCGCTAGTCGCCTCATCTAATAATAGAATAGGTGCATTTTTGAGCATGACTCGCGAGATCGCGATACGTTGGCGCTGACCGCCAGATAATTTGACTCCGCGCTCGCCAACCTGAGTATCGAGTCCAGTATTGCCTTTGTCATCGTATAAATCTTTGATAAACTCCCAAGCTTGTGCTTGTTTGGCGGCAATGACAATTTCCTCATCGCTAGCATCAGGGCGACCATAAGCGATATTTTCGCGCACAGTACGATGCAGTAGTGAGGTATCTTGAGTAACCATGCCGATTTGCTGACGTAATGATTCTTGAGTAACTGCATCAATCGCTTGTCCATCGATACAGATTTTACCCTTATCTACATCAAAAAAGCGCAATAGCAAATTAACTAAAGTGGATTTACCAGCTCCTGAGCGCCCAACCAAACCAACTTTTTCACCGGCTTTGATATCTAAATAAAAGTCATCCAGTAGTTTGATTCGTTGATTAATAACAGCCGTTTCTAACGTCTCGACGTCATCAACGCGTTCGCCTTCGACATCCCCTTGCTTGTGACCTTCATAGCTAAAGTCAACGTGATCAAAGATAATATGTCCTTGAGTGACTTTCAGCTCAGGGGCGTTGGGTTTATCTACGATAGTTTGTGGTGCAGATAAGGTACGCATACCATCTTGTACCGTACCAATACTCTCAAACAAACTGGCTGTTTGCCACATAATCCAACGCGTTAGACCATTAAGACGTAGCGCCATAGCGGTCGCTGCTGCAATAGCCCCAACCCCAACCGCACCTTGCTGCCAGAGATACAAAGCAATACCAGCGGTGCTACTGACCAAAATGACACTAATGAGGTGGGTTGAGACTTCAAGGTAGCTGACCCAACGCATTTGCGCATGCACCGTCCCTAAAAACTGCCCCATGGCGTTCTTAGCGTAACCCAGCTCACGCCGAGAGTGACTAAACAGCTTGACGGTCATAATGTTGGCATAAGCATCAGTGATACGCCCAACCATTAGCGCGCGTGCATCCGCTTGGACGATAGCGGTAACCTTAAGCTTCGGAATAAAGAACCACATGCACAGCCCAACCAACACAAACCAAATCACAAACGGTATGAGTAATAAGCTGTCTAGATTGAATAAAATAACCCCAGTAGTAATAAAATAAACGGCGACATACATAAACATGTCAGTGACGGTCATCACCGTATCGCGAACCGCAAGCGCCGTCTGCATGACTTTGGCCGACACGCGACCGGAGAACTCATCTTGATAAAATTGCATGGACTGGCTGAGCATACGTTGGTGGAAGCGCCAGCGCATCTGCATCGGAAACACGCCTTGGATAGTCTGAAAATGGATAAATGAGGATAAAGCAATCCAGAAAGGACTTACTATCATCACTGCTAGCATCATGAGCAGAATGTCGCCTTTCTCGCTCCATAAGTTCTGTGGCGTGTAAGTCCCCAACCAATCAACAATGTTACCAATCCAAGCAAACAGCATCGCCTCATAGATGCCAATAC
>JBBSUA010000143.1:0-5645 GCA_038235315.1 Pseudomonadales bacterium
CACTGCTTATCCCTTCTTACCGTCGAGGGCAAAACCCCACGTACTCAAGCACGAATGCTCTCCAGCCTACGTCAGTTTTATCTATGGATGATCGCCAGTAACTTGCGCGAAGATAATCCTTGTGAGCGTATTAAAACTCCGAAAATTGGGCGACCATTACCCAAAGACTTATCAGAAGGTGACGTTGATAATTTACTAGCCGCACCTGAAAGCAGCACGGCGCTCGGACTACGCGATAAGGCGATGCTAGAAGTTTTATATGCCTGCGGTCTACGTGTCAGTGAGTTGGTCAATCTCTCACTCGAACAAGTGAACTTAAACTCAGGCTGGCTACAAATTACGGGAAAAGGTAATAAAACCCGTTTAGTGCCGCTAGGAGAATATGCAGCGGACGCGCTTGAGGATTACCTAAGCCACGGTCGTGGTGATTTGATTGCTCATCTAAAAGCGGGAAACTGCCAAGCGGTATTTTTGACGGCACAAGGCGGCTATATGACTCGACAAAACTTTTGGTATTTGCTAAAGAAATACGCCAATGTAGCTAGCATTGATAAAGACTTATCCCCGCATACTCTACGTCACGCCTTTGCTACTCATCTACTCAATCATGGTGCAGATTTGCGTAGTGTGCAACTATTGCTAGGACATAGCGATTTATCCACTACACAAATTTACACTCATGTAGCAACGGCTAGATTGCAGAAGTTGCATGCTGAGCATCATCCGCGTGGGTGAGTTTTTGAGGCATAATAAATTTTTGGTTGGTTTAGTGAATGCGTAACCCAACGATTTTATGGATTAAATTGGACGAGTTTTGATGGAATCAAAAGAGAAGTGTCAACAAAAAATTAATTATGTTCGAAATGCCTTTTGGTTTAGTTTAGGCGCATATGCTTTAGCTACACAATCACCCACTAAAGATTATTTAAAACAGTACAGAGTAAATTTATCAGGCGATGATATTCATGTTCTTAGAGAATCTGAGCAAGCAAATGAACATTGGCTTAGTTACGAAGTTGCTTTTAATCATTCACTTGATGACGGATCGGCAAAATTATTTGTTAATCAGACCTTTCAGTATATGATTTTAGAAACTTTTGAAGCTGCAAAAAAATATGCAGAGAGTGAAAGTTTACTTGCAGATTTTCAAAATCAAGATTTTTATTCTTTTACAAGACATCTAAGGAATGCCATAGGTCATAATGGCGTTTGGACAATAAATACAAAAGTAAAGGATTTGCCTGCTACATTCAGAAACAAGACTATTGATTCAAGCTTAAACGGTAATAGTGTAGATGGCTTTATTGATTGGGTTTATGGCTTACAACTGTGTGCAGCTATCTCTATATGGGTTAGCACGTAAGGTGAGTTAGTTTTATCAAACTCTCGCAAAGAGTGCAATCAAGATATAACCTACCTTCTTTATTTTCAGTATAGCTGCCGGGTTACGCTTGAGCTAACTCACCTCACGACTGAAACTCAATCACAAACTCTATCAATCCCTAGCTGCAAACTCATACTTTTCTCGCTACAATACCCATCATCACTTATCATTCCCTACTTACCAAAAATTCGAGAATCTCATGAGCCATAGACCTCCTTCTGAACTACTAGAAAAAGCCAAACACTGGCGCGATGATATTAATTTTCGCCAAGAAGTCCTGGGCAAACCTTTTGACTTCGCGACTACGTGGGGAATATTTTCGCCGCAAAAGCTCGATGACGGTAGCTTGATGCTGCTTGATTACATTGATTTTGAAGCCGATGATGACTCGATAGATTTGGGTTGTGGTTATGGCGTGTTGGGTATGGCAGCAGCGCGTGAATGTCCGAATGGTCAGCACACCTTGATTGACAAAGACTTTATGGCGGTAGAATATGCCCGCCTGAATTGTGAAAAAAACGGCTTACAGAACGTCGATGTGCATTTATCAAACGGCTTTAATCATGTGGATAAAGCAAAAGATTTTAGCTTAGTGATGTCGAACTTGCCTGCCAAAGTGGGTAAAGAGCAGCATTATCTGTATTTCCTCGATGCCCATGCGCGGATGCGTAAAGGCGGACGCTTTTATGTGGTGACGATTAATGGCTTACGTCAATTTATGAAACGCTCATTTACCGAAGTGTTTGGTAATAGTGAAAAGGTAAAACAAGGCAAGACCTATACGATTACTATGGCAACCAAAGACTAATTGCTCATTATTAAGCAGTAAAAAGCACGCTAAAACTTAAGGTCTTAGCGTGCTTTTTTGGGTCTAGCTTTCTAACACTGTATCAGCCTACATCTGCCGCTTCAGCAAATAATACCCTAGCATCGCACTGGCGATAATCGGTAATAGCACCATAAATAATGGTGAAAAACCAGTAGCTAGCGATACGAAACCAACCAAATCTTGCAGGTAGCTAAATAACAAGCCGAATAATAATGCCACGACAATCCGTAAGCCTAAGCTGTGAGTACGTAAGGAACCAAAGACGAAGGAGCATGCGACAATTACTAATGACAATATAGACAATGGAGAGAGGAGTTTTTGCCAAAATGCAAGTTCATGATTTAGCGAGCGCCGACCTTGCTCGCGCATAAATTGTCTGTGAGCGTATAGTTGGGTCAGTGATAAATCCGCGGCTTTACGGGTTAATAAATAAACAGACTCTGGCGCAAAAGGTAAGCTTAAAGTGTCTGACGGTGACGTGGCTTGACGGGCTTCAAAACCCTGATTAATACTCAAGGTGGTCATATCATTGAGCTTCCACTCATAGCGATACTGTTCAGACTCATTACCGTTTGCAGCATTGACTGGCGTACGTCCAGTATACTTCCCACCTTCAGCACGGATAGCGGTTTGTAGATTGCCCTCATTATCCAAATGCCACCGTTTAACCTCCCCGATATTGCCTTGTGCATCCGCATAATCGATATACAAGATATCGCTACCGTCTGGCTCAACGTCTGTGCCGCTAGCACTATTGGTAGACTCAGCGCCCATAGACTTGAATTGTGGCTGCACCGTCCAATATCCGCTTACGGAAGTAATCGAGACATCACCATCTTTATTATTGATTTCGTGTGCCAACTGATTGCTAATAGGCAATACAAACTGATTGATTGCCAAGGCTAATAATACGAATAAAAAAGCAGGTTGTAACACCCAACCCACGATGCGGTAGAGACTGACCCCTGACGCTCGCATGACCACCAGCTCACTCTTGTTGGCGAGTAACCCTAAGCCTATCACGGCTCCTAGCAATGCCCCTGTCGGAATAAACTGCTCTAAAAAATGAGGCGAGCGATAGATAATATATTTAATGGCCTCCGACATCGTGTAACTGTCGGTTAGTGAATCCATCTCTCCCAAATAAGAGAAAATAATTTGTAACGCCCACAATCCCAAGACAGCGGCGATAATCGCTAATAGCGCATTGAGCTTGACATAGCGACTGAGTATTTTTAAGTTTGCAGGCATTTGAGCTTTAGGCGATGCAGAGCGCATTAGGGCTGCCCTCCGTTTAAGTCATTATCTTCTTGGCGTACCCGCAGTCGATGTTGAATACGGCTACCCCAATTCATATACAGTGCCAATGCCATAAATCCGACTATCAACCAAGCATACACCCATACACTAACGCTACCCTGACTCACCGCGTTCTTGAGCGAAATAATGCTCAATACACAGCTGACGAATAATAATATCGACGGAAATAACCGTAGCCAACGTCCTTGACGAGGACGCACTTGTGACAGTGGTACTGCTAGCATAGGGGCAATAATCATCAGCCAAGGTAGTGCAAATCGATAACCCAACTCGCCTTGTGCCGCACGTATAGCGTTGGGACTACCGACCTGTGCACTATTGGTTGCTGCTTGCCATAACGGACCAATTGCTTGAGTTTCGATATTATTTTCAGTGACGATCGCTTTTGGGGATTCAGTCAACGTAATACGATAACGATCAAAGCTTACTTGATTATATTTGAGGCTATTTGCACCAATTTCATAACGTCGACCCTGAAACAAATCCAACTGAGTCACCCCACTAGCGCCATTGTTAACTTGCTCTGCTCGTTTAGCAAGCGTAATCGTATCTTTGCTAATGGCTTGATTATTAGTGCTAATAGTGTCAGTCAATGCTTTTGGCACTTCAGCAGTAGTCAGCGATTTTGCTTGCGCATTATCATTGCTCGTCGTTGTCGCAGAACCCTTTTCATCCGGATTGGCTTGAATGAGCACCACATCCTGTAGTTGTGTTTTATCATCGCTCAGGCTACCCACATATAAATGATAGTTGCCACTGCTAATAAACTCATTAGGACGAATCAAATCAAAGGCACTGCTCAACGCTTGCTGCTGCCATATGCTCTCTGAGGAGCGCACACCCCATGGTTTAGCCACGACCGATATCGCTGCTTCGCCTACGAACAATGCTAAAATCAATGGCGTCATTAACCGTGCAAGCTTACCTCGTGAGACACCACTGGCATTGATAACGGCCATCTCTTGATCGACGTAGAGTCGTCCAAATACCAACATCAAGGCAATAAAGAATGCCAATGGCAAAATCAGTTCTAAAAAATACGGTAGATTATAACCAATAATGGTAAACAGTAAGCTGATATCCAAACGACCTTCGGCAGCAATACCAAAGTAACGTATCAGGCGACCGCCAAGCATCATTACCACCAAAAATCCCAAAACCAAAGCAGTGGTCGAGGCAACCTGACGGGTCATGTAGCGGCGTAATATCACAATAGGTACTCTTAATAAGTTGGCAGTCGCACAATTGATTGCGCAGATATAAATAAATTGATAGTTAAATGAATAGGCTCAGTGGCTATTCAGTAGCTATGAGTAAACAGCGTGAATAACGCCATTATAAAAAAGCATACTTATATATAGTGGATTGTATAGTTGTTTATACGGGTATCTATTTGAGCATCAACAAAACGGATGTGTGTATAAAGTAAAACCCATTATCATGAGCTGCAAGCGCGACTGCTAATGCTAGCATGTTTTTGTAAAAGATGACTGTAAAATGTGTTTGAAAACATTACTTAGATCTTTGCCATCATCTATTCAAAAGTGTTTGTGTGTTGTTCGTATCATGTCCTGATAATCTAAGAATTAGTTGTTAGAATCTAACTTCATACCACATGATGGAGAATAACATGTCTACCCCTTCTACCCTACTTGAGCTCGCTGGTGGTGAATTTGGTCATGTCGACTGGTCAAATTGCGCTATCGTATTGATTGATTTTCAGAATGAATATGTTGAAGGTTCAATGCCATTAGGCGATGCAGGTGCCGCAGCGACCGCCAATGCTCGTTTGCTACTGGATAAAGCCAGAAACGAAGATATTCCTGTATTCCATGTGATGCATCATGGTGAAGATAATGGCAATATTTTTGATCCTTTGTCGTCCAACGTCAATATTGTCGATAGCTTACAACCAATGGATAATGAAAAAACAATCACTAAGAAGCATCCCAACGCCTTTTATGATACGCCACTACAAGCGCTTATAGAGTCAGCGGGTAAACAGCAGATTATCTTTGCAGGTTTTATGAGCCATATGTGTATCAGCTCCAGCGTGCGCGCCGCCTTTGATCTAGGCTTTGAGAATTTTGTTTGTCATGATGCTTGTGCAAC
>JBBSUA010000144.1:0-5627 GCA_038235315.1 Pseudomonadales bacterium
TATAATAAGCGTAGAGGATTTGAGTGGTTTTTTAAATACCCGTTTCGATAGCATTTTCAACACTCTGGCACTAGACATCACCTACTCCTTATTAGCTCACTCATTCTGTCGATATGATTACTACTCTATAGTTCATAAGATAGCATAAACTGGCTGTTTGATAGGTTTAAGCATAAAAAAGAGCGCTATGTGAGCACTCTCTATAACTTTTAATTAACCTATATTTTTCTAAAGTATTATTGAGTGAGTACCCACGTGCCATTGACGTCATTAACCTTAAAAGCACCACTATCTGTACGACTTTTGCCACCTATGGTCTGCGTGACATCAGCGGTACATAGATAAGTATTGTCGCCTTCAGTAGTGTCACAACTTACGTTTTCTACCTTCTCTAACGTCGGCATCATACCTTCCATCATGCCGCTCATCGCCTTTGCCATTTCGTCATTGCCAGCTTGCGACATCGCATCGTCCATCATACTATTAGCTTTGTCATATTGAGCTTGAATGAGACCTTCGACATCGCTCTCAGAAGGTCCGCTAGAGCAAGCAACAAACAAGGGCGTCAATAGCAACATGGCGGCTAGTTTTTTAACATTATTCATAATCACCTCAGCGTTTATTGAGTACATTTTAATGCAGAATTAAATATTATTTGAATTATACCTAACTAATTATTAAAACTCAGCTGAATTAATTAATATTTGTCTATAGTTATTGATAACCAAAAATATAAGCTATTACAGACAGTAGAACAACGATACTGCTATGATGCTATGATGCTAACCATATCATTCGTTAAGAGACGTTGAGAGATGACTGTGTGGCAGATATATTTATTTATTCTACCGATTGGCTTAGGTATTATGACCTTAGTAGGCAGTCTGATGTGCCTGTTCGCTTATCTGATGTCCGATGATAATGCCACGCGCTTGCCCGCTTTTACTTGGTTTAAGCGCTTGCTTATCGTGGCATTTTTATTGCTTAGTATCGGGCTATATATGACTTTTAGTTATTTTTGGGGCAGATAAAATATTTCAGTCTTAGGCACTGATGATTTTCTCTAATTCTAATAGTTGTAAATCTTTGCGCTTAGGCTCACCATTATTACCGTCTTCTGGAAACGGCATCGTGATGCCTGTCAGCTGATAACCACGACGCTCATAATAAGCCAATAACTCAGGACGATGGCTCAAAATACTCATCGTCAAACGGCTAGGCTGCACAGAGGATTGCAAATGTCTATTAGCAAAAGTTTCTGCTGCTTGTAGTATCACATGACCAACCCCTTCACCTTGCAGCTCTGGATGTACGGCAAACATACCGATATAAGCATGATTACTAAAGGGCACATTAGTCTTCATATCAACCGCAATACAGCCTAGTAACTCACCGCTCTCCTCGCCATCGCGCAAGCCAGTATCCGTTTTTGGATAAATAAAGACGTAATGTTTAGGGTCAGCAATAACGGCAGCAAGCTCGGCTTTAGTAGTGCGAATACCGCCCACTAAATCAGCTTCGTTAGTCCAGCCTTCTGCCTGCCGATAACAACGATTTAATAATTGCTCAAGCGCGCTGACATCAGTAGCTTCAGCTTGGCGTAAAAAAACAACCTCTTTATTCATATCATCCTCTGTCTTATTCTAAAATATAAAAAAGGCTGCCAAGGTATAAATGGCAGCCTTTATCGTAATCTTTATAAGCGTTTAATACTAGCGTGATAAAGCATGCGCTTGATCTATCAAATCAAACCCAGCATTAATCTGTGCGCGTGTTGGCGCAGACCCGCGGCGTAATAGTTCGCTAAAAGCGACTAACTCTTTATCTCGCCCTAAAGTACTGGCAGCACTAGCACGAGTATCTTCGCCTTCATCATCGAAGTAATATTCAATATAGTTCAAGGTATCTGGCGACCCTAGCAAAATACTGTTATCAGGCGTTGCGGCATGACCGCTGTAGCGCAGGCTTTTGCCATATTGCATCGTCCAAAAGAAGGGTATGCGTGCGTCTAACGACTGTACACTCTCATCTTCTAAGATGGCAGAAGCAGTCACGATACCGTGCTGTAATGCAACCCGCCAATGCTCGATACGCATCCGACCCATTTGCCCCGACGCTTTGGCAATATCGCCTAGTGCATAAACGCCATCACGCAGTTGCAGGTGACTATCGACTTGTACACCATCGGGATCATTTACTTCCTTAAGCAAATCAGTACGCGGTGAGACCCCTGTCCCTAAGATGACAATGTCTGCGTCCAATTGCGCGTCGTTTTTTAAGGTAACGCCATTGACCTTTTTATTGTCGCTATTAATTGCATTAACCGTCGCATCTAATACAAACTTGATGCCGTTATCTTCATGCAGCTTAATTAGCGCATCGCTGACGGTTTCTGAAACGATATTTTCCATCACTCGATGACTCTGACCGACCACGGTAATAGAAGCAGTCGTTCCCGCTTGTGATAAGGCTGACGCCACTTCCATGCCTATAAAACCCGTACCGACAATAACGACATTTTTATCATGACTGGCCGCTTTAATGGCTTTGGCATCATCCATACTACGTAACGTATAGACACCATCTTGGTCAGCGCCTTTAATGGGGGGCACGATAGGCGATGCACCAGTTGCGACGACTAAATAATCGGCCGTTACTTTATGATCAGCATCGTTTTCATCTTTAATGATAATCGTACGCTCATTAGGCATAACTTCGCTGACAGTTTGCTGTAGACGCAATTCAATATTGTTTTTTTCAGCCCAATCGCTACCGCCGAGTAACAGCTTTTCTTCAGGCATGTTCCCAGCTAAGAAGGCCTTGGACAATAACGGACGGTTATAAGGGGCTTTGTCGTCTTTACTAATTAAAGTAATCTTGCCACCATAACCGGTATTACGTAATTGATGCGCCGTCATAAAACCTGCCCCGCCGCCACCAACAATGACGGTATGAGTGTCAATGAGCTGATCGTTAGCAATCGTTTTATCTACTTTCGAAGCGGTATTAACCGTAATGCTATCTCCGTCATCAATCAATTCATATTGAGTCAAGCCTTCAGTCGCTACTGGCTCTAATAGAGTGCCATCACTACTGTCAAAAGTAGCATGATGCCAAGGACAAACCACGCGATTACCGCAACGTAAGCCGGTACCTAAATCTGCACCAGCATGTGGACATTTACCATCGAACGCATGAAACGTGCTGTCGTCACGGGTGATTAAGATGATACTATCATCGGCTTGCTTATACGATTTCATGCCACCACTGGGAATGTCAGATTTATTAATAGTGATAGTGTGAATAGTTGAGTCGCTCATAAGTCATCCTTGATGTGTTTGTCTGATTGATCAATTAAGATATATTTAAATAAATACCTTAATAATAAATGTCTTTATAAAACTGTCTCTTGCACTTTATTGTTAAGTCAAACTATAAATCCAATAATATAAAGTAAGTACGATTAATAGTGCTAATATTATTTATAGTAGCAAGATCGCCATACTCGTGCTGTTTTTTTGTATGGCTAGCGCGTTGCAAAACGTAACGTCCATTATTCTTTATCTCTTTTCTAGTAAAACCACTAACTTTCAAAGCGGCTCTGTTATGACCACAATCTATAATAATTCTTTTACGTTCAGCGATATTGATTTTTCGGCTGTAGTCGATACCGCACAGTTACCACAGCCATTACTACCGCCCCTTAAACAAGCAACTTATAAAGCATACTCAGAAGATTTCGTTGTCAATGAGATCATGGCGCTAGATTTTACTGGCGAAGGGGAACATTTATGGCTGCATATCCAAAAAGTGGGTATGAATACCGCCTATCTTGCTAAATTGCTATCTGAGTGGGCAAATATCCCTTTACGTGATGTCGGCTATTCAGGGTTAAAAGATAGACATGCGCTAACGACTCAGTGGTTTAGTTTGCGCATTCCTAAAAAACAGCTACCGCCAATTGCCTTTGCGCCTATTGATCTTGGCAATAATGAAAGCGTACAGATACTCGCGCAGCATTGGCACAATAAAAAACTCAATCGCGGTGCGCACCGAGCCAACCAATTTGTGATTACTTTGCGTGATATACAGTTTGTGGATGCCTTAGTAGTAGCGGATAACAAACCGCTCGTTGAGCAGCATTTGCGTCATATCAGTCAACAAGGTGTCCCGAATTATTTTGGTCCACAGCGTTTTGGTCATAGTGGTAATAATATTCAAGAAGCGCTAAGATTATTTGCTCAACCTGTACAAAATCAAAGCTCAATGCACAAAAAAAGCAAACGCAAACGTACGCCTCGCGAGCAACATACAATGGCGCTATCAGCAGCACGCAGTCTGATATTCAATGGAATTTTGGCGTTGCGGGTAAATGATGGCAGTTGGAATACTGGACTGGCAGGAGAAGTATTTAACCTTGATGGTTCAGGATCGATATTCAGTAGTGAGCAGCTCGATGATACTTTGCGTGCACGTCTTGAAAGTGGCGATATTCATCCGACTGGCGTATTGTGGGGCATTGATAATGATAAAGTAGCTGCCACTGCGGCGCAATTAGAAACGGAAGTAGTGCAGAATAACCCATTATTAACTCAGTTAGCGGCAGGTTTAGAGCAGCGCGATATTAAAGCGCAGCGACGGGCACTACGTCTACCTATTGAGGAATTATCTTGGGAGTGGGTGGATGCGCAGACGCTAATCTTAGGCTTTACTTTGACGACAGGCAGTTTTGCCACTAGCGTGCTGGCGAGTTTAGTTCAGCGTCTGCAAACGTCGTCCATAGTTTAGAAGTGATATAGATAAGAGAAGGTAAAGATAAACTAGCGCTTTTGGGAGCTTGGCATCAGTACACTCAAGGCTAATTATCTTTTGAATCAACGAAATTTTTATCGGTTTAAGTACCATAGCGCGGTAGATCGATAGCGCCTTCTGCTAACAAGTCATTGGCGCTAACGACTTTATTACGACCAAGACCCTTAGCTTCATATAAAGCCTTGTCTGCTACACTGATTAGGCGCTGGCAGATGTCACTGGATAACTGTGCCGTTTGGGTATCATTATATTGCCTAACGGGTCTCGCATTCCCACATGACTTGAGCAACTGTAACGTAGTAGGCTTGGACGGCGTAACTTCAAACGATACGGATGCACATTCGCGCTTAATTTTCTCAAGCTCATGATAGCTTATCGTATAGAGACCTAAACTTGCGGTCACTTGAAAACTGAGAGTGTCGTCGACTGATATGGTATGTTGAGCAATCTTATGACGCAATTGCTCAGCTACTCTTATGGCTAACTCATGTGGCGTATAAGGCAGAACAATCAAAAACTCTTCACCGCCATAGCGACTGATAATAACTTTATCTTCTAAAGTATCCGTTATTAGATGAGCCACTTCTTTTAAGACCTGATCTCCTACTTCATGACCATAACTGTCATTAATGTTCTTAAAAAAATCTAAGTCTAATAAAATCACACTATAATCTTGCGCATCGGTCGTTGCCATTAGCGTTTGCTGCATCTGAGTTAAGCCGTGGCGACGATTCATCATCTGAGTCAGCTCATCTTCATTCGCGTGTTTCAAAATCTCTTTTTTGCTGTCATCTAATATTAATAGCAAGGTGCGA
>JBBSUA010000145.1:0-5623 GCA_038235315.1 Pseudomonadales bacterium
GGTACTGCAATAATCCCACCATACATGGTAAGTACGTGTTGAAAGCCATAAGCAATATTGGCAGCAACGCCAAGATTTTCATCTTCTGGGCGTGCAGGCATGGTTTGAGAGGTGGATTTCATATCCATATGTAAGCGTGCTCCCTGCTTGTTATATTTTTAATATGTCCTGACTGACACATTAATAGTGATATATAAATAAAATAGGTGGTTTTATAAGGTATTGATTTAAAATAGTGAGAATTGAGTTAACAGGTGATCATCTTTATATTTGTTTTGAAGGGTTCACTAAGAACTCATATTTAGAATAGCGCTTATTTGTGATAATCGCCAGTACTTTCTGACCATATGGTCAACTTTTTTATATTTTTTGATAGTATTGAGTTTTTTCAGCAATACTTATCAGGTATTTTGTTTGCACTTTTATCATTGATTACTACCTAAATTAATAGAATATATAAAGCTTATGAATCAATTTGCCATCTAACATAACCATTTATACGGATATATAACGTGATGCTATCACCCCAAGATCAACTGACTGAATTAGTGCGCACTCTTGACACTCAACAGCATGTTTTTGCTACCGATCCTTTGTTGATTACCGAAAAACTGCAGAACGAGGACGGTTCGCCTATTCAAAAGCTGAATTGGCGTGCTGAACGTATCGATAGCAATGGTGCGCTGGCGAGTGTATTGGGTAAAATTGATGCGCGTATCAAAGGTATTTCTTTATTATGAAGTTACCCCGCGCAGCATGATAAATCTTTAATATCCTTGTTAAAAGTTTGTGCACATAGTTTTAAGCCTTCGACCATCGTTAAATATGGAAATAGCTGTCCTGCCAGATCATCTACTGTCATATTATTGTGAATAGCGAGTGCAGCGCTTTGAATTAATTCTCCACCTTCATGAGCGAGTATTTGGGCACCAAGAATCTTACCTGTTGGTTTGTCAGCGACCAGTTTGATAAATCCATCTGTTTCAAAATTAACTAATGCTCTAGGTACATTTTCCATGTCTAACACTCGATTAATAACTTCAAATCTTGCGTTTACAGCCTGAGTTTCAGTTAATCCAACTGTTGCGACTTGTGGATCTGTAAAGATAACCGCAGGCATCGTGGATAAATCTAGCCTTGCATCACCACCCATCATATTGATACCTGCCTTGGTACCTGCTGCTGCTGCTACATAAACATACTGAGGTATGTTAGAGCAATCACCTACAGCATAAATATTAGCTGTTGATGTTTCCATTTTATCATTAACAATAACAGCTCCATTTTCTTGTATTTCAACACCTACGTTATCTAATCCGAGCTGAGTTGTATTTGCGTGACGACCGGTAGCAATAAGTAACTTGCTAGCAGTTAGAACACCTTCATTAGTGTCTAATGAGAAGATTTTTCCATCATAGCTAACACGACTTGCCTGAGTGTTATTTAGTATTCGAATACCTTCTTTTTCAAAACACTCTGTTAATCTCTCGCCTAGTAAAGGCTCTTCTGCATACAATAACGTATGGCGTGCCAATATAGTTACACTACACCCTAAACGATGATAAGCTTGGGCAATCTCCAGAGCAATAACCGATGAGCCGATTACCAGTAAGCTCTCTGGCAACTCTTCAGCAAATAAAGCTCCTGTAGATGTCCAATATGGGGTGTCTGCTAAACCATCAATTGGGGGGATAGTCGGTGTAGCACCCGTTGCAATTAAAATACGGTCTGCGTGAAGTTCTTTTTCTGAACCATCAGGCTGCTTTATAAGTAACGTATTTTCATTTTCAAAGTGTGCGTAACCTTTTAATAAGGTTATTGCTGGATTTGATTCTAAAATACTGATGTATTTGGTATCACGTAACTCATCGACAAGTGCGGTTTGTTGTTGAGCTATTAGAAAACGGTTTACTTGAGGATGGCTGTTTTTTAGTCCTTTAAATGGATTATCTCGTTGCTGATGGGCTAATTGCGCAGCACGAATAAGTATTTTTGATGGTACACAACCTGTGTTGACACAAGAGCCGCCAACCACTTTTGCATCTTCAATCATGGTTACTCTTGCCCCAAGCTCAGCCATTTTAATAGCACTAGCAAAAGCGCCAGCGCCGCTGCCAATGATAGCTATATGCCTAGCTGCCTTGTTGTCAATAACATGTGATGCATTAATTTCAGTCTTATTAATCATTTTTTTATCCTTTTTTTGTATCATCGTTACAGCATTTTTTATCTGTTGAATGCTTCTTTTTGTACAGTGCATAGATGGTAATTGCGATAAAAATCGCTAGCGCTGGAAATAGAACAATGTCCAAATATCCTGTCAAAGAAGCTAGACCTACAGCACCCAATAACACAACAAGCACCGGAGTAAAACAACATAAAGCAACAACTACGGTGCCTACAATGCCGAATCGGAGTAATAATTTATCTTTATTCATAATTAAAATTCATCTTCTTAATGTAGACGGATAACCCGCATTGGTTGTTGCTTTCATTAAGGCTTCTACGTTAGTTTTGGTATCATCATATGCAATCACGGCTACGGTTAAGTTACCTATCCAAGAGCCGCTTATTCCGAGTAGTAGTAATAATAAAGGGCCGAGACAGCAGACACTCGCACCTACAGCAGCGAAAACCCCTCCTATCATTGCAAGATTTGATTGTTTTTGCTCCATATGAGTACCTTATTAAGTTATGAACCAAGTGTACTCTATGTACCTAGGTACGGAGTCAATAGCTTTTTTTGGTAAATTAATAAAATATGTAAGAGTCAAATAGCTTGTTAATATGTCTTCAATGGATAAAAGTTATAAAAAACTTAGTCAATATAGGGTTTTCTACGGCTGTAAAGAGTCAATGATAGGACAATAAGTGTCATCTTTGTTACTTTGGCATTGGTCTATATGTTCTAAGAGCGCTTTTTCTAAAAGAAGTAAAGCAGCTTGTTTGGTTTGAACAGCCACTAACTTTTTTTTCGCTAGCTCCTCGACTTGTCTACAAGGGCTATCATTAAGTGAAAGCAGACTCTCTATTTCATTTAATGTAAATCCTAATTCTTGAGAACGTCTAATAAAACGAATTCTATTTATCGTTTCTATTGGATATTGTCTATAACCTTGCATAGGTTTAACAGGTTGTTTGATTAGCCCTTTACGTTCATAAAAACGGACAGTTTCTATATTAATACCAATCTCTTTTGCTATTTTTCCGATGGTTTTGGACATTATTTATCCTCGCTAGAAACCGTATGATGTTGAATATTTTTTCTAATCAAATGAGTATATTATTAAGAAACAGGTAATAAATACTTACTGAGTATAAATAATCTTACTGCTAGTAACTACTTCATTCACACTCCAAAGTATGAACACCTTTTATTCTTGCCTAGATAACCATAGGTAATAGTCTGACCAAATGCGCTACAATATGCTCGAATCACTATTCATCTGCTCAATTTGATGTTTATTTTATTTATACGGATATCCTCCCACCATGTTATCACCCCAAGATCAACTGACTGAGCTGGTACGTACTCTTGACACCGAGCAGCATGTGTTTGCGACGGATCCTTTGTTGATTACCGAGAAGCTGCAAAATGAGGATGGCACTGCTATTCAAAAGCTGCATTGGCGTGCTGAACGTATCGATAGTAATGGGGCGCTGACGAGTGTATTGGGTAAAATTGATGCGCGTATCAAAGGCATTAAGGTTGTGATGAGTGTCATTTGGTGCGTATCAGGATTTTTAGGACTGTTTACCTTACTACAGGCTAATGTGGTCAATTTCTTTTATGTTTTGGTCTGCTTATTAGGTTTTCATACCTTGATGCTGGTTGGTTGGCTAGTACTGACGTTGATCAATCAAGGCAAGTCAAATTCGAACTGGTTTGCCAGTTTTGTCAGTCCTAGCTATTTGATTCGTGGTAAGGATGATGTGACGCAAGCGGCAGTACGTTTATATGAGCAACAGCTCCAACACAGTGGGATGCGCTGGTATTTAGGCAGATTTAGTCATCAGTTATGGCTTGCAACTTTAACCGGTATGTTGTTTGCTATTATATTTTTATTGATTGTGCGTCAGTATAGTTTTAGCTGGGAGTCGACACTACTATCGGATCAGGCGCTGATTACGTTGACACAGATGCTTGGCTGGTTGCCGAGTATGGTCGGGTTTAGTGTGCCGGACAATGAGTCTATTGTGCAGAGCCGACTGGTGACTGATGCCCTGCCCTTATCTATTGCACGGCAGTGGGCAGGATTGCTTATTGGTAGCTTGCTGATGTATGGCATTGTGCCACGTGCGATAGCATGGATTTTTTGCGCCTTAATGTTCCGTAGTAGAAAGATGCGCTTGGATATTAAACTTCCTTATTATCAAAAAATACTTAATTTTTGGCAACGTCATGTCGTAGATATAGATGACTTTACTGAGATAGCAGCGCCTGTTGCACCAAAAGCGGTGGTTAGTTCCGCCAAAAAGCTGGTGGCATTGCTTGAATACCCGTCCAATAATGATGAGTGGTGGCAGGCAGGACTGAATGCGGTTAATAATAATAACGATGATACTAATATAGAAAACTTTGGTATCGTTGATGATCGTGACGATATGGCGCGTTTAACAGATTACTTAGATCAACAGCCAGTGCAAGTATTGTTGGGGATTCATAGCCAAGCGCTTCCTGATCGTGGAACGCTACGCAAACTTGATCATATTGCCGCTCATGCCAAAGATGGTCTTATTGTGCAACTGTTAAACAGCGATGTCATTACTATGGACAGTAAAAATGCGCGCTATCAACAGTGGCAAACTGCCCTTGCCGCTCGCCAGATTGGTCTCGTCGATAGTGAGTCATAATATAGATAAGTGACGCAAGCGCCCATAACCAATGGTGGTTTTTTAAAATATTTATAGTCATATTGGACAATAGGGATGAATAATAAATAGGCTAAAGGATATGGCGACGTCAGATAACAACGATATGATAAACTTAGGTCAATACGGTCAAATTTTGGACGGCTATAAAGACGCTATCAATCAAAATATTTTGGCGATTGCTCCTGAGTCATGGCAGTCAACACTGAGCGGTATTCTACCGATATATTGGCAGGAATGGTTATTACCCCTAATGGGTGCACCATTTTTTTTATTATTTTTAGCAGAATGGTTTTATCAGTCTAAGCGAGGGCGCGGTCAAGCTTTTAATTGGCGACGGGCAGCTACTAACTTTAGCTTGGGTGGCTCTTATTTGAGCTTTGAGCTGATTATCCAAGCCTTAATTGTATTGCCTATTTGTTTATGGTTATATCAGTACCGTCTATTTACTATTGAAGTGACTTGGTTGACAGCCATCCCTATATTTATTGCGGTCGAGTTCTCTTATTATTGGTTCCATCGTAGCTCACATCGCGTCAATTGGTTCTGGTCGGCACATGTGGTACATCACTCTGATGATCAAATGAACCTATCAACCGCGATGCGTCAAAGCTTATTGTACTCAATTACGGGCTGGTGGCTGTTCTTTGTGCCATTGATGCTACTTGGTGTACATCCTGTTTGGGTATTTTTCTTTTATGCTTTGGATTTGATCTATCAGTTCTTTATTCATACCGAAACGGTAGGCAAA
>JBBSUA010000146.1:0-5587 GCA_038235315.1 Pseudomonadales bacterium
TACTGATACGTCGGTAATATATTATCGGTTTATGAAAAATATTGAAACATCATTTAGAGAAAATAGCTACTAAATAAATATAATTTGATAGCTATTATATATCCACACATTAATTCATGAACCAACCGTGACTGGCAACAATAGACTGTCCGGTGAACACGTTAGTTGGAAAAGCGGCTAAAAATAGTGCCAACTGAGCAATATCCTCTACAGTGGTGAACTCTTTATCTACTGTATTTACTAACATAATATCGTTGACGACGGACTCTTCACTAATGCCTTTTTCAGCAGCTTGCTGTGGAATTTGTTTTTCGACTAAGGGTGTTTTGACAAACCCAGGGCAGATGACATGTGAGCGGACGTTATGCTCCGCGCCTTCTTTTGCTAGTACACGGCACAAGCCAAGCAGACCATGTTTAGCAGTGACATAAGGGGCTTTGTACATCGACGCTTCGTGAGAATGTACTGAACCCATATAAATAACAGTACCACCTTTGTTATCTTTGTACATGTGCTTGATAGCAGCTTTAGTGGTTAAAAACGCGCCATCTAAGTGAATGTTTAGCATCTTTTTCCAGTCGGAAAAAGACATTTTATCAATAGGGTCAATGATTTGAATACCCGCATTAGAGATCAAGATATCAATGCTGCCAAAAGTATCAATTAGCTTTTGCACACCCTCGTTGACAGCGTCTTCGGACGTGACATCCATCTCAATAGCAAACGCCCGTCCACCAGCAGATTCAATAGCATCAACCGTCTGTTGTGCCGCATCAATATTGATGTCAGCAATACCAACAGCAGCACCTGCTCGTGCATAGGTTTCTGCGATATCGCGTCCGATACCACTCGCAGAACCTGTAACTAAGGCTACTTTACCAGTCAAATCTTTCTCTAATTGAGTTGCCATAAATGATCCTTATTAAGCTTATTTAGAAGGTAGTTATTTAATAATAGTCACTGGCGTTTTTTCTTGCAGCTCCTCAAAGCTGACACCTTCTGCTAACTCAATTAACTTAAGACCTTTGTCCGTGACATCCAGTACCGCAAGCTCAGTAATAATGCGATCAACCACACCTTTACCCGTCAGCGGCAGCTCACAATGAGCAAGGATTTTTGGATCGCCATGCTTATTAACTTGCTCCATCAGTACGATGACGCGTTGCACGCCAGCGACTAAATCCATCGCGCCGCCCATGCCTTTAACCATTTTTTTGGGAATCATCCAGTTGGCTAAATCGCCCTGCTCTGAAACTTCCATTGCCCCTAATATAGCAAGATTGACATGACCACCGCGAATCATAGCAAATGACTCGGAGCTACTGAAGTAACTGGCACCCGGTGCTGTGGTAACCGTCTGCTTACCGGCATTAATCAAATCAGCGTCGACGTTTTCTGGTGTTGGAAATTCGCCAATACCCAATAGCCCATTTTCTGATTGTAGCCATACATCCATGCCCTCTGGAATATAGTTGGCCACTAAAGTAGGCAGACCAATACCTAGATTTACGTAATAGCCGTCTTGTAACTCTTGCGCTGCACGCTGCGCCATTTGTTCTCTGTTCCATGCCATGATAGCTTCCTTAATTTTTGCAATATTCTATTATTATTTGCTCGTATATTGACTTTTATGCAACGTCGATTAAGCGCTTATGACCGCTTTAGTTGTTGTTTTCTCAATACGCTTTTCGGGTGTAGCGTTTAAAACAATA
Organism: Pseudomonadales bacterium; assembly: GCA_038235315.1. Lineage (GTDB taxonomy): Bacteria > Pseudomonadota > Gammaproteobacteria > Pseudomonadales > Moraxellaceae > Psychrobacter. The sequence goes on from JBBSUA010000146.1 coordinate 1,713, forward strand.
CGCTGCACAAAGATTCCTGGCAGATGAATCTCATCAGGATCAAGCATGCCAATCTCTACGATTTCTTCTACTTCGGCAATAGTGACTTTACCCGCCATTGCACAATCTGGGTTGAAATTACGTGCAGTCTTGTTAAATATAAGGTTGCCCGCTTTATCCGCTTTTTGTGCTTTAATTAACGACACATCCGCCACGAGTGAATGTTCGAGTATATAAAGGCGTCCATCAAAATCACGAGTTTCTTTACCTTCAGCAACGAGTGTGCCGACGCCCGTTGCCGTATAAAACGCAGGAATGCCAGCACCACCTGCCCTTAATTTTTCAGCAAGTGTACCTTGTGGGGTCAGCTCTACTTCTAGCTCGCCTGCCAAATACTGACGCTCAAACTCTTTGTTCTCCCCGACATAAGAGGAAATCATCTTCTTAATTTGTCGGGTCTGTAGTAGTAAACCGAGACCAAACTCGTCCACACCCGCATTATTACTAATACAGGTTAAATTTGTCATACCACTATCACGTAAGGCTTCGATTAGGGCTTCTGGTATACCACAAAGCCCAAAACCACCGATGGCTAGCGTCTGCCCATTACTAATAATACCATCCAAGGCATCCTTGGCACTGTCATATACTTTTGATTGGCTCATGCTTATTTCCTTTGCAAGTCTGATACCTGTTATTAAAATGTTGCTCTAAAAAATTATTGTTATTCGTCTAATGTGTCAACTCTTTCATACGATTTGACAAGTTTTCTGATAGCGCTATTTTAAAAAAATGCTATTGAATGTAATGCTTAAATAATATAAAACGTATCACTATATCGTAACTATACTACTTGTGCTAACTTAGCATATTATTTCTATGACAACCAGTGAATAACTTTAAGACAGGGTAGCGATGTTAAAAGAGATCAGCAAGACTGTTGCAAAATAAAATAGTGTCGGTACCTATTTACACTAGTTGATATTTTGATGCTGTTAAATTTTAGTTTGGATCATATCTGACGAGATCGTATACTCGCTGCCTGAAATTTCCCAAGGAGAGGGCGCCCATGTTTAGCATACTTGCCATTGTTGTTACTTTATTATTATTGATGTTCTTTGCTTACCGCGGTTATTCAGTGCTCATTTTGGCACCGATTATGGCCGTATTGGCGGTATTATTATCGGGCGATTTTGTAAGCAGTATTCCTGCTTATACTGATGTTTTTATGACCGCACTGAGCGGATTTTTACTTAAGTTTTTCCCTATTTTCTTACTAGGTGCGTTGTTTGGACGCTTAATGGCAGACTCTGGGGCGGCAACAGCAATTGCCAATACCGTAGTCAAAAAACTAGGCGCAAGCAAAGCTATTCTTGCCGTCATTTTGGTTTGTGGCATCTTGACCTATGGCGGTGTCTCTTTATTCGTCGTCGCCTTTGCTATCTACCCTATCGCTAAAGATTTATTTAAAGCCGCTGACATTCCCAAACGTCTGATTCCAGCAGCTATTGCGCTAGGCTCGTTTACCTTTACCATGACAGCTCTGCCAGGCACACCAGCGATTCAGAATGCTATTCCTATTCCTTACTATAATACTAATGTCTTCGCTGCTCCTATTTTGGGTATTATCGGCGGTTCCGTTATGTTTTTCTGTGGTTGGTTATGGCTACAGTCAAGGGCGCGAAAAGCCAATGCGGCAGGTGAAGGCTATGGTGTGCATGATGACGATGCAGGTGTAGGGGATATTAATGCTAAAAAAGAACCTACTAACAATATCCATGCTAGTGACGTCAATGCTAGCGACCTCAAAAACCATGACGCGCAAAGCAATGTTGCGCAAAGCAATTTAGCAACCACTGCTGAAGCACGCGACACTCATCACACTTCATTTTTAGTTGCTATGATACCGCTAGTATTGGTCATCAGTCTTAATGCCTTACTCACTTATGGCATCTTTCCTTCAATGGATTTTAGCGGTCTACAAACCCAGTTTCCTGACCTCAATATCGCAGGCTCACTAGGATTATGGTCAATTATTATCTCGTTAGTCATCGCCTGTGTGGCACTTATTGTGATGCGTATTGGTCATTGGGACAATCTACAAAAAACCATCAACCGGGGTACTTATGATTCAATGTTGCCCATTTTTAATACGGCCTCAGAAGTCGGTTATGGTGCCGTTATTGCCTCACTTGCTGGCTTCCTTATTATCCGCGACAGCATTTTAAATCTAAGTCCTGAAAACCCGCTCATTTCAGAAGCGGTAGCAATGACGACTCTTGCTGGTATTACTGGTTCATCTTCTGGTGGTCTAAGTATCGCACTGTCGACGTTAGGTGAAGACTATTTACGGATGGCGGTCGCAGCGGGTATTGATCCAGAGCTGATGCATCGTGTGGCTGTCATGTCGGCAGGTGGTCTTGATACCTTACCGCATAGTGGTGCCGTTATCACCTTGCTAGCGATTTGTGGTTTGACACATAAACAATCTTATCTCAACCTTGCCATGGTCACTATGGTCATTCCACTGATTGCGGTAGTCGTAGTGATTACTTTAGGGACGCTATTTGGCTCGTTTTAAAATAACAAAACCTCAATGTTTGATATAAAACCCACTTAGCAGCTCTAGGTGGGCTTTTTAATGTTTAGGTATGAATATTGACTGAACCTCATTAAAAACAGTAGCTATTTTGCTGCAAATTTATTGAGGATAATTTTGGATAGATAATTACCATTAGATAATTACTAAGCAATATCACAAATTTAATTGAATTACGGTATCATAAGCGCAACTTTTAACATTTATAACATGACGTCTGCCTACTGTTTTATATACGGGGCTTAAAACGTTTGATCATAAACCCATTTACATCGAAATAAAGGTGATTTTGTGCGTGAGATTTTAGTAACCAGTGCTCTGCCCTATGCTAATGGCTATATCCATTTGGGGCATCTTGTAGAATATATTCAGACTGACATTTGGGTTCGTGCGATGAAAGCGCAAGGTCATCAAGTCACCTACGTCTGCGCTGATGACGCACACGGCACGGCTATCATGCTTAAAGCTGAAGATAATGGCGTCACACCAGAAGAGCAGATTGCCACCGTCAAAGCCTCACATGAAGCCGATTTTGCCAAATTTTTGATTGATTTTGATAATTATCACTCAACTCATTCAGAAGAAAATAAGCATTTCTCTGAGCTCATTTATCGACGGCTTGATAGCGCTGGTCATATCAGCACCAAAGACGTTGAGCAACTGTTTGACCCCGAAAAACAACTGTTTTTAGCTGACCGCTTTGTTAAAGGCACTTGTCCTGAATGCGGCGCTGCTGATCAATACGGCGATAATTGCGAAGTGTGTGGTACAACCTATAATGCCACTGAGCTCAAAGACCCGCAGTCCACGCTATCGGGGGCGACACCCATACTCAAAACGTCAAAACACTACTTCTTTAATTTGCCAGAGTTTAATCAGTTTTTGCAGGATTGGACGCGTAGTGACAACCGTTTGCAGCCCTCTGTCGCTAATAAGTTGCAAGAGTGGTTTGAAGCGGGTCTTGCCACTTGGGATATTTCCCGTGATGCGCCCTACTTTGGTTTTCAAATTCCCGATACGCCAAGCGATGAGCCAGATAAATACTTTTATGTCTGGTTAGATGCGCCAGTTGGTTATATGGCTAGTTTTAAAAACTTGTGCGATAAGCGTGCTGGTAGCGATGATGCCCTTGATTTTGATCGTTATTGGATGCAAGAAAACGAGCATAAAACCGAGGTTTATCACTTTATCGGTAAAGACATCGTATATTTCCATGCCCTGTTTTGGCCAGCGATGCTTGCTGGTAGTGAATTCCGCACGCCAACTGGCGTGTTTGCCCATGGGTTTTTGATGGTAA
>JBBSUA010000147.1:0-5505 GCA_038235315.1 Pseudomonadales bacterium
CAATTGGCTGAGCGCTTAAAAGCTTTTAGCGAAACCTATGGCGTGCAAGTCTATCTTGAGCCAGGTGAAGCCAGTATTCATGGTGCTGGCAGTTTGGTTACCACCGTTTTGGATGTGATGTATAACCAGAAAAACCTCGCGGTAGTGGATTCTTCTATCGAAGCGCATATGCTCGATTTGCTTATTTACCGTGAGTCTGCGCCAATTGCTGCGATTAATGATAAACAAATAGATATTGCAGCGCTTGCCATTAGCCCAATCGATAAGGATCCTACTGACAATGCCCAAACCACTGAGCAAAATGAAGCGGCTGATAACACTATTATCTATGGTCGATCTTGCCTAGCAGGTGATATCTTTGGCGAGTATAAGTTGCCAAGCACGTTGCAAGTAGGCGACACCGTTACTTTTGGCAACGCTGCTGGCTATACTATGGTCAAGAAGAACTGGTTCAATGGTGTCAACATGCCAGCGATTGTCATCCGTCGTCTTGATGGCACAATTGATGTGCAGCGCGAATTTAACTATCAAGATTATAAGGCAAGCTTGTCTTAATAAATGTCTTAGTTATTGATGTTAAAGATTTTATATAGATTTTACTTTTATTTAAGTCGCTTTAACTTTTCTATTAATTTTTGCCGAAAAGGTCAAAAAAATTGTTATAATCGCCACGGGCAAATACTAGGGTATTTGCCCGACGGGTGCGTGGGTTTTCCTCGGTCTTCCTTTTTAATTCACGCATATCATTCACTCGTTTCTGTTTCGATCGGTCACTATCAATGGCGACGGCAGGGGCACAAAGGAGGATTGTTGCATTGAAACCAACTCAACATATCGAACATACCAAGCAAGCTAAAAAAGACGTACTGATTATCGGTGCTGGCGGTGTCGGGCAAGTGGTCGCGCATAAATGTGCGATGCATAACGACGTACTAGGTACTATTCATATCGCCTCACGCACGTTAGATAAATGTGATGCTATCGCTCAAAGCGTAGTGGACAAAGACAGCTTTAAGCAGCCTGCTACTCTGCATACGCATCAAATCGATGCCATGGATATTCCAGCGCTGATACAGCTCATACAAGATACTGGCGCTCAAATCGTCATCAATGTTGGCTCGCCTTTTTTGAATATGAGCGTGCTAGAAGCGTGTATCGAGACGGGCGTTGCTTATATTGACACGGCTATCCATGAAGATCCACGCAAGATCTGCGAGACCCCGCCATGGTATAACAACTATGAATGGCAACGTAAGCAGCGCTGTGCGGACAATAATATCACGGCTATCTTAGGCGCAGGTTTTGATCCAGGTATGGTCAATGCTTATGCTAGACTCGGCTACGATATGATGGATGCTGGCTCCGTTACTGATATTGACATCATCGATATCAATGCAGGCGATCATGGCAAATACTTCGCGACTAACTTTGACCCTGAGATTAACTTCCGTGAATTTACCGGTACGGTTTACTCGTGGCAAGACAGTAAGTGGCAGTCTAATAAAATGTTTGAAGTGAAGCGTACTGATGATTTACCTGTCGTCGGCGTGCAAAATAGCTACCTAAGTGGACATGATGAAGTCCATTCGTTATCGGCTAATTTAGACGTACCGAACATTCGCTTTTGGATGGGATTTGGTGAGCATTACATCAATGTCTTCACCGTGCTACAAAGCTTGGGATTATTGTCTGAGCAGCCAGTGACTACCGCTGAGGGCTTAGAAGTAATCCCGCTAAAAGTGGTCAAGGCTGTACTACCTGATCCAAGCTCACTAGCGCCAAACTATACGGGTAAGACCTGTATAGGCGACAAGATCAAAGGCAAAAAGGACGGTGTTGATAGTGAGGTATTTATCTACAATATCTCTGACCATAAAGATGCTTATGAAGCGATGGGCAGTCAAGGTATCTCTTTTACCGCAGGCGTGCCACCCGTTGCTGCTGCGATGCTCGTCGCTACTGGCGAATGGGATGCAGGCAAGATGGTCAATGTTGAAGAGCTAGATGCCAAGCCCTTTATTAATCTACTTAATAAAATCGGCTTACCAACGCGCATTCAAGATGCTGATGGTGATAGATCGCTAGAGTTTGATATTGAAAACGTCACACAAATCTAAAAAAGTCTTTTATTGTTGAGTTAAAACGTCAAGCTTGAATGATTTGATTGGCTAAGGACTGAGCTCTGTATTGAACAGGGCTCAGTCCTTTTTAGTTTAAGCGCGAGTAATTAGTGCACTTTGAAATTACAGCCGTGCAAACTATCTTTAGCCAAGCCATTCTTGATAATAAGCTCAATGGTAAATCGAAAGAGAGAGATATTTTGATTATGCCGGGCTGTACCGATTTATATTTTTGACTGGGCATTTATTTTTATTATTATATTATCTCAACGAAACGAGTATAGTTAACTGATGAATAGAACAATCTATCTGAATCCAAAATTACTATCAAAGATGATGGTATCACGTCATTAGACGCATATCATCTATAAGCAAGGAGCGCTTTAGTTATGGAATTTGATTATATTATTGTGGGTGGCGGATCTGCAGGATGTGTATTAGCAGGACGCTTGACAGAAGATCCCAATATCAATGTTTGTCTATTAGAGTCTGGCGGTGACGGCAAGGATTTGGTCGTGAACGTTCCTGCAGGTGTTATTGCAATGATGCGTGATAAACCAGTCATCATCAATAACTGGGCGTTCAGCACTGTACCGCAAACGCATCTTAATAATCGTCTTGGTTATCAGCCTCGTGGTAAATGCTTAGGTGGTTCGTCAGCGATTAATGCGATGGTTTATACTCGTGGCAGTCGAAAAGATTATGACCAATGGGCTGATCTCGGTTGTGATGGCTGGGGTTATGATCAGCTACTCCCTTATTTTAAAAAATCAGAAAATAATATTCGCGGTGCAGATGAGTATCATGGTGATAGCGGTCCGCTACAAGTATCTGAGTTACTGAGTCCCCGTCCTATCTCTTCTGTATTCGTCGATGCCTGTGTTGCTAACGGCATTGATCGCAACGATGATTTTAATGGTTCAAAGCAAGATGGTGCCAGCTTATATCAAGTCACTCACTTTCATGGTGACAAGCAAGGTCATCGATGTTCAGCAGCGGCTTCTTATTTGCATCCTTTTGAGGATCGCCCTAATCTTACGATTATTACCAATGCACAGGCTTCACATGTCGTCATAGAAAATCAGCGCGCAATAGGTATGGTTTATAATAGACATGGTGAAGAGTATACGATTAAGGCACGCTCTGAGGTCATATTATCTGCAGGGGCATTTGGCTCACCTAAGTTATTAATGCTATCAGGTATTGGCCCTAAAGAGCAGTTAGAAGAGCATGGTATTAAGGTTATTTATGATTCACCTAATGTCGGTGAAAACTTGCAAGATCATCTCGATGTCGTCTTTGATTATGAAGTAAATACTAAGGATGTGTTTGGGATTGGCTTTGGTGCAGTCGCCAAATTGATGAAGGCTTTAAGCCTTTGGAGAAAAGACGGTACGGGGCTGTTATCGACCAATTTTGCTGAAGCAGGTGCGTTTTTTAGTGCGACAGAGTCTACTCCAAAAGATTGGCCAGATACTCAATTACACTTCGTTATTTCTCGAGTGATTAACCACGGACGTGAGCTAAAATGGGGCTATGCAGTCTCTATCCACAGCTGTTATTTGCGTCCTGAGAGTCGGGGTACAGTCAAGTTGGCATCCAATGATCCAAGTGCGCCGCCATTAATCGATCCTAACTATTTGTCTGATCCCAAAGATATTGAACATATGATTGCAGGTGCCGAGCGCACACGTGAGATTATGTTAGAGGAACCGATGGCGAAATATATTACCGAGGACTATGCCGCTCCTTATATCGAAAAGGATGGTATGTTAGGTTATATCCGCAATAAGTCGGATACTATTTATCACCCAATAGGTACGTGCCGTATGGGTTCTGATAGTCTATCAGTCGTTGATACCGATCTTAGAGTTAGGGGTGTTGAGGGATTGCGAGTGATTGATGCTTCTGTTATGCCTAGGTTAATCAGCGCCAATACCAATGCACCAACGATTGCCATGGCAGAAAAAATGGCTGATCAAATTAAGGCTGAGTATAATGCTGCTAACAATCCAATAAAAGCTGAAGATATGGTGCTTGCATAATATTTTTTTATAAAATGAGTAAGATTTATAGTATGTCAACCAAAAAAGCTTTCCAGTATTGATTATGATATTGGGAAGCTTTTTATTCTTCTGCTTATTGATTATTAAATGTCTCATATAGTCAATTCACTCTAAAACCGATACAGTGCTGCTGGGATATATTTTGCGCAGCCTCTGTCAGCGTAGACACAGCAAGCAAGTAAAATTTATACCAGTAGCACGACAATATTGACGTATCGATTTTATTTCAAACTGACTGTAGACTGGAACGAAATCATTTATAACGAAAAAAAATTCATATCATTATTTTATTAAATAAGGAAGTTACAGTGCCAAACGATTTAAACGCTATTACCGACTATATGCTTGAGCTTGATGCATTGAAGCTGATCAATCGTCGTACTTATATTGGCAGTGCGATTGAGGGCACAAGTCGCGTCGAAAACTCTGCCGAACACTCATGGCATTTGGCGATGGCGTGTTGGTCGATCTCAAGAAGTTTTAAGCTTGATGTCTCTGAGGAGAAGCTGCTTAAGCTAGCATTAGTTCATGATTTGGGTGAAATTGATGCGGGAGATACCTTTCTTTATGCCCCTAATAGAGATACCGCCCATACCAAAGAGCGCGAGTGCGTTAAACGTTTGGAGAGTCATCAGGGTAATGGTATTGATGATTTGTCAGAAATTTGGGAAGAACAAGAGACGGGTCATAGCATAGAGACTAAGCTGCTCAAGGTAGTCGATAAATTGTTGCCTTTTCTGCACAATATTTCTAGCGAAGGCAAAACTTGGCAGGAGTCTGGCATAAAAAAATCTCAAGTATTACAGGCTCATGCCTTTATTGCAGAAGACTTTCCTGAGATTCATGCATGGATGTCTGATAGGGTTCAATTGGCAGTTAAATCAGGTTGGCTAGATGACGCTTGATAATTCTATTAAAAGCAATGCTTAATATCAGCAAAATTTATATGGAGATCGAGACCATAGGTAATACAATAGTGGTTTACGCTTTTATGGTCACTCTTCAATCGTCATTATTGCTCAGATTTCATCTTATCTGAATTATTATCCATATTTTGCGAGCTATTATCATTTGGCATCGCACTCATATCATGTGTACTGTGATTGATGTTCATATCTGATGTCATGTTCATATCTGATGTCATGTTCATATCTGATGTCATGTTCATATCTGATGTCATGTTCATGTCATGATCCATGTTACCCATATCGTGAGTAGACGAGCCATTCATTGTAGCAGGCATAACCATTTGGCTACTATGATCCATCTGAGCACCTCCGCTGCCATGTCCACTATGTATATTAGCCAGTACTATAGGC
>JBBSUA010000148.1:0-5439 GCA_038235315.1 Pseudomonadales bacterium
AAAAACATCAGAGGCGTTACAAGACCTTAATGAACTTGAGGTATTTGAGCGCTGTTTAACCGCTCATGAAGTAGCTGAAACCCAAAGAGAGTCTTTGCGAGATGCCTATGCGCAGATACTTTATGATATTCATCATCATGATAGTCAGGCTGAATGATAAATAAATTTATTCTCATTTTTAATTAAAAATGCTACTTCTAAGCCATTCAAACCTTATAAGACCACACCATGCGCCTAATTGAACTTCGACTAAAAAACCTAAATTCTCTCAAGGGCGAATGGCACATTAATTTCACTGATCCTGCTTTTATTAATGAAGGGATTTTTGAGATTACGGGGCAGACCGGTGCTGGCAAGACTACTATTTTAGATGCTATTTGCTTAGCGTTGTATGGCGAGACACCACGGATTAATAGTATCAGCAAGAGCAGTAACGAAGTGATGACTCGGCAGACTGCAGAGTGCTTTGCTGAAGTAGTTATTGATCTAAACGGTAGCCACTATCGCTGCCGTTGGGGTCAGCGTCGCGCTTATAATAAAGCCGATGGTAATCTACAAGATGCCACTCACGAGATTGCTTTAGTCAAACCAAAGACCGTTGATTTAGCCGACGATGTGAACGCTAGTAATGACACTGGTGATGAGATTTTGGAAAGCAAATTAACACGCACCCAAGCAAAAATCGTTGAGCTGACTCGAATGGATTTTCAGCAGTTCACTCGCTCAATTTTACTAGCACAGGGGAGTTTTTCAGCATTTTTAAAGGCCAAAGCGGATGAGCGTGCTGACATTTTGGAGAAGATAACCGGTACTGATATCTACGCGACTATTTCTGAGCATGTTCATGAGAAGAAACGTGCTGAAGATGAAATACTAAGCAAATTACAGTTTGGTTTGGATGGATTGACATTATTAAATACTGAGGAAGAAGCTGCCATAAGTGAGCAGCTAACGTCACATCAATTGGCACAAACTGAGCAGCAGCTGAAGTATCTGCAGCTAAATGAGCAGATTAGTTGGTTAGATGCGGTGACCGAATTGCAGCAAAAGCTAGTCACTTATGACAAAGATTTCGAGCAAGCTCAACAGGACCAACAAAAATTTGTGCCCGATGCTAAGCGTCTAGATTCAGCGGTCAAAGCGTTAGAGCTTGAGAGTCAATTTGGTCAGCTTAGTCAAAGCCGTGATACGACCAAGCGTTTGCAGCAAGAGCATCAAGCGCTAGCTATTGAATTGCCTACACAAGAAGCAACTTTTGAGCAAGTAATTAATGCGCTAAAGTCTGCTAATAAAAATGAAAATCTAGCTCAAATAGAATTAGGAGAGACTCTACCTAAAATTTTGCAGGCTCGTACATTAGACGCTGAGATAAAACAGCGCGCTCATGCTTTAAATGATAGTAATCAACGCCAAGAGACTTTATCGATGAGCGTACAACGCCTAACGACAGAAATAAAGTCTCATCATATGACAGCTACAGATAGCGAGTTGCTGTTAGTTAATATTGAAAAATACCTACTTGATAATAGTGAGCTTAGTGACTTAGAGAGCGATATAGCGACTTTTGATAGTAGTTGTCGTCGTCTCAAAACACTGCTACAAGACAATAGCGCTTTACTTAATGATAAAAAGAACTATCTTTATAGAGCAGACCACTATCAGTCTGACATGGCTAAGCTTTTGTTACAGCAAGACCATGATAAGTCAGCGGTCATAGCGACGCAGAAGCAATTTAGCGAATTGCAATCGCAGCAAAAGCAATTATTAACGAATACACCCTTAACTCATAATCGTAATGAACAAGAACAAATCGAGCAAGCTAATAGTCAAATTGAAAAAGTTGGTTTCGCAAGTCAACAGCTAAATCAGCTTACGTCACAAATAGGCAATCTACGATTATCATTACCAAGTATCAGCGACACGTTAACTACCATCACTGAGTTAATAAACGATAAAGAAACCAATCTCAAAGACATCAAAGATAAGCGTCAAGAAAAGCAGGTGCAACTTACTTTATTGCAGAAAGTTGCCAATTTAGAGGATTATATTAGTGACCTAAAAAAGGGGCAACCCTGCCCGCTTTGCGGTGCTTTAGAGCATCCGTATGTAAAAAAGCAGTCCAATGACCAGCCATCACAAACCTTAACAACTCAACAAAATATAGCCCAACTCGATCTCATTATTCAAGATTTAAGTGAAGCGCTATCACAACACAAAATTGTTTATGCGACTAAAAACAATCAGTTACAGCAACAACAACAGCAATTAACACCGCTAATGGCTCAAGCACTGGAGTCAAGTAATCGCATTCAGGATATGGTCAATAAAATAGTTGCTGAGGATAACTACTATACAGACGCCACTGTCACTGCTCTTGAATCTCTTAAGCAAATTAGCGACGAGGTCGATAAAGTTAAACAGCAGCTGCAATCCGATAATAGCATTATTGAAAAGATAAGCGACAACGATTTATTAAATAGCGTTAAACAGCAGCTTGCTAAACGTAAAGAACGTTTAAAAACGGACTTAACTCATTATGAGACTATTTCTGAAATGTTAACAAAAACAGATAAAAGCTTAGTAAGCTTTGAGCAGCAGCAGTATAAGCTGGCAAGCGCTATCAGCATAATTGAGACTGATATTAAGCTCAATCAACAACAGCTTGATAATTTAGAGAGTAAAACAAAAACTCACTTTTCTGAGTTAACCACGCTGATTACTAGTGTATTTTCTATAGTAGATGAATACCCTGCTAGCAAATATCAGAATGATCATCATGCAGATACTGTAACTCTAAATCCACCTGAAAACATACAAATTCTGAAAAATAGTATAAGTGAGTCGACAGTCTTAAATGAATTAGAAGTCGACCAACACTTAGACTATTTGCGTCAGCAACGTAGCAATTTATCGCAATTAAAAGAGCAGCTTAATAGCAAAAAAGAACAACAACAAAATCTGAAGACAGTGCTTAGTCGTTTGACTACGCAAATCGAGACCAAACAAGCTCAGTTAGACAAAGAAGCCAGCGAACTAAAAAAACTAAACCAGTCAATCTCAGAACAAACGCAGTCAATAAGTCAATTAAAGCAAAATAGAAAAGCGCTTTTTGACGATAAAAACGTTGATGATGAAGAAAATCGCTTACGCTCATCCTTTGAAGAGACAAAAACGGCGCAGTCTTTCATGCAAAGACAGGTTGATAATGCTGAGCAGGTACTGAAACTAGGGAAGCAAAAACAGGCACAGCTTATTATCGAGTTAGAAACGGCTAGCAACGCTCTTGATAGTCAAGACCTTATCTTTAAAAAAGCACTCGCCACTTCTGATTTTACGAATGAGGCATCGTTTTTCAATTCTCGTTTGTCTCTAGATGAGCGTAATACGCTTAATCAACAGCAGCAACAAATTAACTATACGCTCAAGCAAGCGCACTCTTTATTGCAGCAAACCAAGCAAGCTCTCGAGGATAAACAAGCCGAACCCATGACTTCTGACGACAAAGCAACCTTAATTCAACAACAGCAGCAGGCACAAAATGAAGCTCATAGTTTGATTGAATCTATTGGTGCCATGAGTCAACAGCTCAAAGATAACGAAGAGAAAAAAAGCAATCAGCACGTACAGCGTCAAGCTATCGCTGAGCAAAAAGAGAAACTCCAAGTTTGGCAACAATTGCATAAGCTCATTGGTTCAGCAGATGGCAAGAAGTACCGTACTTTTGCGCAAGGTTTAACCTTTGATATTATGGTCAATCATGCCAATACGCAACTGCATAAAATGAGCGATCGCTATTTACTCATCCGTGATGATAGCAATGCGTTAGAATTAAATGTCATCGATAATTATCAAGGTGGCGAGATTCGTAGTACCAAGAATTTATCAGGTGGCGAAGGCTTTATTATTAGTCTAGCTTTGGCATTGGGCTTATCGCAAATGGCCAGTCATAATATTCGAGTCGATTCGCTATTCCTTGATGAAGGATTTGGCACACTTGATGATGAATCTCTCGATATTGCGCTCGATACGCTAACTGGCTTGCAGCAAGAAGGTAAATTGATTGGCGTTATCTCTCATGTTCAAGCGTTAAAGGAGCGTATTCTAACCCAAATTCAGGTTAAAAAACTCTCTGGCGGCTTTAGTCACATTACGGGGCAAGGCTGTCACAAAATAGTCAGTTAACTGATTAGCAAACCAATAAAAAACCACCCTTAAATCATTAAAGGTGGTTTTTTTAATGGTGAAATAAAACTATTTAGTAACGATACCGCTCAACTCACTCATCATTACAGACAGCGTCGATAAGCTGATAACACTGTCATCGTTGCTGTCTAATTTTTGCATCTCCATAGTGACTGACTTGAGTTGATTTTCATGACGCGATTTCCAGTCATTAAATGCCTGCTTTGCATCAGGCTGCGACAATATAGCATCCATGAGTAAACGTAGACTGCGTGACAGCTCATTCACTAGCGCATGACGAGCGCGGCGATCCCAATAGTCTTGCTGCGGTAGCGTGGCGATATTATCCATCATCCAATCGAGTTGCAAGACTTGATAGGCCTCAAAGTATAATGAGGCAATATTATCAACAGGGCGCTCATATTGCTCGGCAAGTAGTGCCGCATCAAGCGCGTCGACATGATAAGGCAACATTGCAAATAACATGGCATCGTTATCCGACATACCATCTTGGATCAATTGCGTCGTATCGTCTTGCAGATACTGTGCGAATTGCTGTGCGATGAAGCCACCCATTTTGGTCAACTGCTCAACACTACCAGCAAAACGACTGATCATGTCTGCCACTTGTAGATTTTGTCCAAAGGCATTAATGAACCAAACCACACCACGCTCAAGTGCATCACGCAAACGAAGCTCAAGTTGTAGCAAACGCTTGGCATCAACTTTATTATCGAGTGATTCAAGTAGTTTCCACACCTCTGATACTTCGAAGACTTCGCGAGTAATGGCGTAAGCACGAATAATGGTTGATAATGATTGCCCTGTCTCCTCAGTTAGACGGAACAATGCTTCGATACCTAAGCGATTGACCACACTGTTGGTCAGATAGGTACTGATAATCTCACGATGCAAGCGGTGTTCAGTCATCTCTTTGAAGAAGCGTCCAACCAACTCATCGGGGAAATATTTTTGTAGCTCATTAACGAAGTAAGGGGCATCTGGCAAATCAGATAATAGCAAATTATCATAAACCCACATTTTGCCATAAGCCATGACGACTGCCAGCTCAGGATTAGTCAAGCCTGTATTCGCCTTTTGACGACGAGAAATCTCTTCATCCGATGGTAAGTACTCAATCGCTCGATCAAGGCGTTGCTCACCTTCTAACATTTGGATGAAACGTTGATGATCGTTTAGATTGGCTGCGGCGCGAATATGGCTCAGCTCAATGGCTTGCGGTTGTAGATAGTTTTG